>CAZDMC010000122.1:0-6223 GCA_964506335.1 uncultured Methylomarinum sp.
ACACTTCGGCTTTACCGTTGATAATGTGGTTAAAACTGTGAAAGATGTTCTGTAACAAAAAATCATTTCCTAAAGATAATGTAATTGCCTTGATTTAATCAGGGTTAATTATATTGTCTTCTGGAAAAGACGATTTCTTGTGGATAATGTTCTCTGACAGATATTTTGTTCTAGTGTATTATCTACAAGAATCAATCTGATTCCAACAATAAGTACAAGAGGAATAATTCAATGAATGGTTTTTTAGCGGCGTTGCCGTTTTTCTCTGAAAAACGACCAGATTCTGAAGTATACAGAACTGAAGAGATCTCTCCAGTATCTCCAGAGGACTCAAGTGGGTTAACTGGCGTGGCTAAATATGTAGATAATTTGCCGGTTGTTAGTGGTGTTGATAAATATCTGGATCGTCAGGAAACCCATCTGTCTAGTGGTAAAAGTGGACCATCAGGGGTAGCAAAGTATTTAGATAATATTCCTGTTAAAACAGGCGTTTCTAGCTATCTGGATAGCAATGAAAGTAGTGCAGTCTCTGGTGTTTCAAGATATGTGAAAAACCAGCCTGATGAGGCCTCTAGCGGTGTAGCAAAATACATGGCTAATCAGCTGGTTGTTATCAGGAATACTGCTCCTGCAAGTAGCGTCGATCAATATTTGAGAATACAGGCTAACAATATAAAAGAACCTGTTGTTCTGAGTAGTGTCGAGAAATATATGGCATCTCAAGGTATTAACGAAGAGCCAACAAGTGTAGAAAGGTATCTGGCTAAAAAGATATCTGTTTCAAGAGTAAGTTCAAGCCTATCGGGAGTTGCAAAATATCAACTTGAGCAAGAGATTGTCGAGAAAAAGAGAGCTGCGGCCATGATTGTTGAAAAGTATTTAAAAGAGCAGGCTATTATCAGTAAAGAAAGATTAGTAGCCGAGGCCGAAGCGGCTGAAATTTCTGCAGCCGAAGCTCGTATTGCACAAGGAATGGCCGAGCTGGAAATAGAAAGTGAACAGGACTTATCAGCGGTAGAAAGATATGCTAAAAAACAGGCAAAATTAGAAAAAAACAAACCTGCAGTAACCACCGTTGATAAATATCTGGCGAACAAGATTGTTGAAGCTAGTAAAAAACCAGCACTTAGTCGTGTGGAAAAATATCTGACAAACCAGGCTATTGCCGAAAAATCAGCCGCTAAAGCAAGTAGTGTCGAAAAATATTTACTAAAACTGGCAGAAGCCGAAAAAATAGCACCTCAGGTGAGTAGTGTCGCTAAATACGTGACCAGGAAAACAGTGACTGATAAATATAAACCCGAAGTCAGTGGTGTTGCAAAATATTTGGCCAGTGTCAGATCTATGGTAGATGCCGCAGCTAGCATGATCGAGAAAAGCCTGGAAGGTGAATTTATTCCAGCCGATGAAGCAGAAAGCGAATCATCCGTTGATAAGTATCTACAAGAGCAGGAAACTCTAGCTATTGATAACAAGCCAAGCGGAGTTGCAAAATATTTGCAAGACCGGCCAGCTATTGAGAAAGTAGAAGATACAGCTCCAACGCGTGTTGAAAGATACCTTGAAGATCAAGCTATCTTAGAAAAAGAAAATGCTGTTTCGGGTGTTGCTAAATATCTGGAAGATCAACAAGCTAGTGCACTGGCTACTGGTGAAGTGATTGAACAAGCAATAGAAGAAACTATCGAACCTACCGGTGTTGATAAATATTTACAAGCAAGACCTGAAGTTATAAAAGCACCTGTTCAGTTAAGCGGCGTTGATAAATATATGCAACAGCAGGCTGTACTTGCAAAAGAAGCGGCAATTGCAAATGCTTCAGGTGTAGAAAAATATCTCATCAGTATGGATAGCTAATTAAGCTAAATTTAACAGTAGCCTAGCACTCCGTCAATATAATGTTGATGGAGTGCTAGTTAAACGATACGGTCATTCGACAAATCTCAAAAATGGTGGATGGTGTTATTACTTATCCACCCGGCAATTCGCAAACAGCGATGAATGAATATGAACAAGTTTTTAGCCCCTCACTAACGACCTCATTTATCCGACAAACGTTTGATGGCTCTGATTTAAGTTCTGTTAAGGCAATAGATGTACGGCATTTATTTTATCGTCTTAATCAAGCAGAAAGGCATCATCAAATTTCAAGGCTGGCTTACAACTTCATCTGTTACCATTTAAATATCGTGAGTCATTCCTATTTATCACTAATGGTTGATAAGTATGAGGCACAGAAACTGGCTGATTTAAAGATTTCAAGCATAGTCGCATTATCACAGCAATTGTCGACTTTAGAGCATCAGCAGGAATGTGTTAAACAGACTGCAGCAATTCAACTTACTCAACCTTGTTGGTTACAGAATATATCTCAGATTTCTTGTAGTCAGAATGATAGCGCGGTTCAAATAATGTCGATTTATTTGAATTTAAAGGGGAGAGCGGAGAATACAAGCAATAGTGATGAATTATATAAATCATTATTATTGCAGACAGGTATAAATACCCCCACTTTATATACTCAAGCCTTTAGTGAGCAAACCGATATTTTGAACGAGGTTTTCAACTTTGCTTCAATTCAACTTGCATTATCGCGATTTCCACGGCTTTTATTTCCTGAGATCATGGGTTTCACATTGGCTTTTTGCCAAATGCCAACGCTGATTGAAGTTTGTTTTCCTACTCATCAATTGCCCACTGATTTTTTTAAAGTACGCCAGCAGCAAGTTGGAAAACAGCTTAAGGCGATACAACATTGCATGGCAGATTATATCGCTTCATTTCCTCAACAGAAAAATGCTTTATGGCTGAGAATACAAAATGGCTTTTTTCTTTACCAGCAGCAAATGCTATGTTTTAGAAATCAGTTCAGTACTCGAATAAAAAACCAGCCGACAGTTCAGCAGCTCATTGCACAATTGTTTCAACAGAAAGCTGTAGCCGCGATAGGGCATCATCAGAAAATTTTGATTGATGGCGTTTCATTAGATCAATGGTTTGTGGGGATGCCAGAAAATTGCCAGGCATTTTTAAGCGCATTAAAAAACTCTGACTATATAGATAAAAATAATCCAGAAAAGAGCCGGTTATTGAAACTTTTTGATTCTGAAGGGCCTATGTTGGGTGTTTTGAATAGTACAGAACGTGAGCTTTTGCTGGACTGGTTAAAAAATGATGAAAACACAGTATTACTAAGGCATTCTGTTGAATCTTTATCAACAAAAAGTCATTCAAATGAAGCCTTCATTGCTCAAACAGTAGAATATACAAAACTAAATAATAGAGTGCTTTTCTATTATTTGGTTAATGCAGATTTATTTCCTGATGTATTATTAACGGCTCAAAATAAAGTCAAAAAATTACTCAGATTTTGTGGTTTTTTCTGCCGTATGCCATTTAAAAAATACAGTCATGAACAATTTGATAGCTATATAGCAAGCATTTATCATAGAGAAATTTCAGCCTATAAGCCGTTGCAAGGACAACCTAAAATTTCAAAAGCCGCTTATTTATGGGGTCTGGAACAAATTGCCCCGATGATATTAATAGACGGTTGCTGGTTGCAGAATAGTTTGCATATAGAAAATACAAATCTTGAGATTGCTGAAATTCTATTCAGTATCTATTGTGATGAAGTGGGCAATGGCACAGTAGAACAAAATCATTCCTATATATTTCAGCAATTATTAGCAAGCTTGTCGATCTCAGTTCCGCCTGTTAATAGTAGACAATTTGTCAATCATCCTGCTTTTATCGATAGTGCTTTTGATTTGCCGGTTTATATGCTGGCTTTATCTCATTGTTCGGTACAATTTTTACCTGAATTATTGGGGCTTAATATGGCAATTGAAATAAGTGGCCTGGGTAAAAGCTATATGCAGTTAGTTGATGACTGGAATTATTGGGGAATAGATCCTCGTATTGCCCAAATTCACATTTCGATTGATAATTATGCGACTGGGCACACCTTTTTAGCAAAAAAAGCGATTAAACTGTATCTGGATCAAATTCAGCAAAATACCGCTGATAGCCTAATGGTCGATAAACACTGGCGACGAATTTGTTGTGGGTATGCCTCGTTACGATTTGTTGGAACCCGGTTTAAATTGGCATTGCCTATTAGATATTTATTGGCTAAATATTTTTCCCAACATTCACAATACGCAGGACATTAATTGGCAATGGCAACACATTTAAAATATTTAGCCAGTTTTTACTTTCCCTGTTGTGTTGTTGTTTTTTTATATACAGGACCTCATGATGCAATCAATGCACTGGCCTGGACAATGTCGCTCTGGTTAATTATTCTAGCCGATTTTTTAAGTCCAAAAATTGATCCCAATATGAGTAAGAAAGCAATTCCTGCTTACTATTATGATGCTATTTTGTACGCTTTAACAGCTATACAGTTTTTGATCATCAGTTTATTACTGATCTATGCCAATCAATTACAATGGGATTCAGTTAATGACAGTGTGACTTCAATAGTCAATTTAATTGTTTTAAGAATTCTGGTGGGAACTACTTCTGGCAGTTCGGCCATTATTGTTGCCCATGAATTGATCCATCGTCCCCAGCTGTATATGCGAATTATGGGGCGATTATTGTTGTATACGGTGTGTTATGAACATTTTGTTATTTCCCATTTTAGAAGTCATCATCTGACCGTGGCTACACCCGAAGATATTACAACAGCACGATTAGCTGAAAGTTTTACCCATTACTGGAAACGGGTATTGCCTGGACATTTTATATATGCCTGGCATTCAGAAATGCAGCGCTTAGAACTGGGACAATCGCCGGGTTTTCATTATCACTTGCTGGCTAATTCTGTATTACAAGGTCTGCTTATTGAAATTAGCCTACTTTTTCTAATACTTATCAATTTCGGTTGGGCGGCTGCACTTATTTTTCTATTTCAGGCTTTATCAGCGGTGCGGTTACTGGAAACGATCAATTATTATCAACATTGGGGGCTTGAACAAGGTAAGACTGGAGGTGCACTAGCCTGGGTTAATCAATCCAGCGTTACTGAATATGCTTTAGTGGGCTTATCAAATCATATAGCGCATCACCAAAATTCAGCAACCTCATTTCAAGAAACACCCTATATTGAGCAAGGGCCAAAAATGCCTTATGGTTATTTTGTGACAAATCTTTGGGTTAAATTAAATAATGCTTCCTACAGGAAAGCGTCTAAAGAGTTGCTCGAAAAGTTTTTTCAGCATAAATAAATTAAACTACCTGGGTTTAGCCGCTATATTTTTTTAGCGGACCTCTATTAATTCTGGCTGCTTATGCTTATCACCGACATTGGTGTAGGCGACCAAGTTATCGAATATTTTAAGCGTATAGGTGCCAGTCATGAACTAATAGAGGTGGCCTTTAATTTCATAGGCAAAATCCACATTTGATAGAGCGAAACAAACCAGGTGATTGCAGAACATAGGCTGTAACCTATGCCAGAAATAATGGTTACCCATGCAAACCCAGGATCTATTTTAGTCAACCACCAGGAAAAAACATCAATGCTAAGAAAAAAGAAAGGTGCGCTAACCACTACTATTTTAAACCATTGTTTAAGCCCTACCGATAGACTGAATATGATGCCATTAAAGAAAAAAATAAAGGAGATAGCAAAAATATGAATATGTGATATACGGGTTAATGAGGTGGCAGAAGCACCCTTGTTTTCTGACTTTGCGACACGTTTAACCTCTTCAAATTGAGTAAAATCAGGCAAACCGGGAATCGTACTATGACATGAAATACAATTGCTATAAATAATAGTCCTTATCTTCTTATCCCACTGCTCTTTAGATGCACCATTTCTGACCCATTTAATAATTTCTAAACGGTCAGCAGTAGAAGCCTTATCTTTCATAGAGCCATTCAGTTTTGTTTCAATTATGCTATTGGATGGATCGCCATGATAGCTATAAACAATATCATCCACAGACAAACCTAGTTCTCCATCGGCCATACCATGTGTCATTAATATTTGTGCAGTGGCAAGAATGGCACCTAAGCCAATAGTAAGCAAATAGCTGGTGAACAGACTTTTGAAAGTGAGATCAAGGTTAGGTAAATTTAACCAGGCTGGATAAGAATGGGACATATTTTTATAATAATTTGTAATGGTCTGGTAAATCGACGGCCTGCATCCTTAGAACCTGTTCAAGATCGTTGCGAACCGCTGTCAGTTGTGTGCGGACGGAGCACA
>CAZDMC010000123.1:0-6221 GCA_964506335.1 uncultured Methylomarinum sp.
TACACGGGTAAACTGCACGCTTTCGCCTTGCTCTTGAACAAAATTAAGGGCAATCTGAGCAATTACGTTTAATTAATTAAAAACTCGGTAAAAAATACATCTTTAAATCCTTTACCCTTGGAATATTTTTCCAAAACAACAGAAATCGTCTCTTTTGTCTCCTGCCGTAATGCTTCACGTTGTTCCATAGTCTGTAAATCAGCGGCTGAACGACCGCTGTAGAGCATGATAAGTTCATGTCTTAACGCAGGCAAATGCTTTTTTACCTTGGCAATAAAGTCATCCCCTTCTAGCATTAACTGCACATTGACGACTAAATATTTTTTTGGTTTTGCTAAATTTACCGTAAACTTAGGTGACATTTCTAAATACTCAATAGCAGGTGCCTCAACTTCTTGCTCATCTGCATAAACAAAACCAGAGCCCCACAAAAAACTAAACAATAAAAGAAAAATTCGCATAAACCCTCCATAAATATGAAAAAACAAACTTTTGGCCCAGTAATGATAGATATAGAGGGCCTTACCCTAACACCCTTAGAACAAGAAAAAATCAATCACCCCAATACCGGTGCTGTTATTTTATTCTCGCGCAATTATAACGCTCCGGAGCAAATTACCAAACTTATCAAACATATTCGTCAAGCTCGTAACGGCGATATTCTTATTGCAGTTGATCAGGAAGGCGGTAGAGTGCAGCGTTTTCAAACAGGTTTTTCAAAACTGCCTGCAGCCTCTATTTATTCTCAACACCCCAAACTTGCCGAAACTGGCGGCTGGTTAATGGCGGCTGAATTATTGTCCATCGGCATAGATTTTAGTTTTGCGCCGGTACTGGATATTGACTGCGGTATTAGCGAAATTATTGGCGACCGGTCTTTTTCCCAAATCCCGTCTCTTGCAACACAATTAGCCAGCAGTTTCAGAAAAGGTATGCGCTTAGCGGGCATGGCAGCTACTGGCAAGCATTTTCCCGGGCACGGTGCAGTAGCTATGGATTCCCATTTAACATTACCGGTTGATAATCGCGATTTGCAAACAATTCTGGAAAAAGACCTGCAACCCTTTAAACAATTAATTGCTGAAGGCTTAGAAGCCATCATGCCAGCCCATGTCGTCTACCCTCAAATTGACGACTTACCTGCTGGCTTTTCAAAACGGTGGATAAGCGAAATTTTACGAGGTGAATTAAACTTTGATGGTACTATTTTTAGTGATGATTTAAGTATGGAAGGAGCCGCTGCTATAGGCGATTTTAAGCAACGTGCTGAACTGGCCTTAAATGCCGGTTGTGATATGATTTTAGTCTGTAATAAGCCAGCGGCAGCCGAACAGGTTTTAAACAATATTCCCGTCACTCAAAATAAAAAAAGAGAACGGAGATTAAAAACTATGCAAGGCAAAGCTACCCTTTCTCGTCAGCAATTACTCAAAACCAGCCAATGGCAACAATTATCAGCTCAAATCGGTAAAATCTCTCATGCATGAGAAAATAAAACAAGTAGAAGCATCCGCTGATTTGCTTTACACGGAGACAGAAGTTGAATCGGCCATAGATAAAATGGCTGAAAAAATAAATAAAGTATTAAAGAATAAAACCCCACTCATTCTTTGTGTGATGAATGGTGGCATCGTTATTTCAGGTAAATTATTACCCCGTTTAATGATGCCATGCACTGTTGATACTATTAACCTGAGTCGATATGGTAATGAAACCTCAGGCGGACAAATCGAATGGATTCAAAAACCTAAATCTGCTCTTAAAGATAGAACCGTGTTAATTGTAGATGATATTCTTGACCAGGGCTTTACTCTGCAAGCCATTATTAAGCATTGCCAGAAACAAGGTGCAAAAGCGGTTTATTCAGCTGTCCTGGTTAACAAAATATTACCTGATAAAAAACCCGTTATTGCTGATTTTGTCGGCCTTGAAGTTGAAAATCGCTATCTGTTTGGCTATGGTATGGACTACCAGGGCTATTTAAGAAATGCGGCTGGCATTTATGCCTGTTCTCAATAAAACCACTTAATCCTCATGTCAAAACTTGCAATCATCGGTGGCACTGGACTTAATCAAATTGATGGTTTAGAAACCACATCGACCCAAACTATAGCAACACCTTATGGTTCTCCCTCTGCTGATTACATTTTTGCCCATGTTAATGGCAAAGAAATCATCTTTCTTGCCCGTCATGGCAGTCCACATACTATTCCACCGCATAAAATAAATTACCGCGCCAATATATGGGGGCTAAAGGAATATGGGGTCACTGAAATTATTGCCATAGCAGCCGTGGGTGGGATTACAGCAAACATGTCCCCTGCTCATCTAGTAATACCTGAGCAAATCATAGATTATAGTTATGGCCGTGAGCATACATTTTTTGCAGAAAACCTTGAAGCCGTCACCCATATTGATTTCAGCCATCCTTATAACCATCAGCTACGAGCAAATCTTATTCAAGCCGCAAAAAAAGCACAATTATCTTTTTGCCCAACGGCAACTTATGGATGTACCCAAGGTCCAAGACTTGAATCCTCAGCAGAAATAATACGAATGGAAAGAGATGGCTGTGACATTGTAGGTATGACAGGAATGCCCGAAGCCGCCCTGGCTAAAGAACTCGGCATTCACTATGCCAGCATTGCTGTAGTCGCTAACTGGGCCGCAGGTAAATCTGAAAATGAAATTACTATGGCAGAAATAGAGCATCATCTACAAAAAGGCATGGCCCATGTATTGGATTTACTCAATGCCTACACCTCATAAAAAAGCATCGCTTTATCACGCAATCCGGTTTTTCCGGTACTGTAAGCGTAACCACTCAGGGTAATCTGTAACTAGTAAGTGAGCATGTTCAACGCTGTTCTTGAACAAAATTAAGGATAAGCTGAGTAGTTACCATCAGTTCTCTCAAAGAATAGCATCACGCTGTTCAGCCCGAATTAATTCAGCGGCTTCCAGCCTTAATTTTAATTCAGGTAATTTCTTTGATAGCCTAATAACGTCATCGGCTGTTAATCTTAGTAAAGTCACATAGGTTTTCGCCCTGACAGTAGCTGATCGTCTAGCATCTTCAAGCAAGGCATGTTCACCTACAAAACCGCCCTCATCCAGTTCTGCAATATACTCACTGACTCCCTCAGCAGTCATTTTAAAAACACTCAGTTGTCCACTAACAATGATATACATGGTAACGCCCCTGTCTTTTTCATGAAAAAGGGTATCACCTGATAACAAATTAATGTATCTGGAATTAGCAGAAAGCAGTCTTAAATCTTCTTCGGGTAATCCCGCAAACAAAGGCACTTGATTAATCCAGCCATCACGCATGTTTAACTGTAAAACCTGCTTCATTTTGGGCAATTGCTTGAGCGCTGTCTGCAAACAACTTTGTAATTGAGTAAAAACTTTTGCACTTAACTTATTTGTTTCGTATTCTTCATTCACTAATTTTAACGAATACTTTAAAGCCACCTTTTGAAAAAGAAAATATTCAAATTGGTCATAAAATTCAGGGTACATTTCTTTAAATTCATCAAGCCTTACTTGTCTTCGCCGCAAACGCTGTTGATACTCCTTTTTTATCTCGGATAATTTGTCTTTGCCCAGTCTGCGTTCATTTTCTTCAATCACCTTAAAACCTTCCTGAGCAATTAAAACACTGGCAATATCATACTGAATTCTATTAGAAAAACGACTCTCCTGATATCGAACCAATAGACCTTGCGCCCAGTTACGCTCTCCCAAAAATCGAATAACATATAATTCGAATTTGACTAAAACATTAACTTTTGGCGTTGCTTTATTAAGCTGGCTATTCCTACCCTGATTAATATCAATACTGGTTAATCTTTCTCCCACTCTTCTTAATAAATCTTTGATCGACAAAAAAGTATAATAATTAATCACCCCAATTTCGTATAAATACACCAACTTATTCATTTCGGCTTGTAAGGCACTTAATTGAACTTGCTCAATACGCTGATTATTGGTTAAATTAGGTTCGAGCGGATTCAAGTCCCCTCCAAATGCACTTTCTACCGAACTTTGCAATTCACTGGTTAATAAGTTCATTTGAGCAAACCCTTCTAAAACATCATCTACCGAATGTTTTATTTTTTCTCTATTTTGTTGAAACTCAGCCCATTCATTATTAGTCAAGCGATCGAGTTTTAACCACTTTAATAAATAGCCTACTGTGGTTGCATTAAGCAATAGACTGATCAACACCACACCCACCGTCAAATCAATTAGCATTTGTTTTTCAGCCAGCTCATTGGGTATTGACAATACAATGGCAATAGCCAGGCCGCCTTTTAAGCCTCCCCACCACATAATATGTCGTTCAGCAAAGCTAACAGAGGGTAATTTAAAACTCCGTGTCGCTAAAGGTAGCAACAGATATACGGTCAAAGCTCTGGCAAGATTCACCGCAATGGCAGCAAATAAAATGAGCTGCCAGATTTCAGACAAGTTATCAATATTGGCTGACAAACCAATCATGATAAAAAGCAAAGAGTTACAAATTAAAACGATGACTTCCCAGGTCTTAGAAACCTCAGCAGAGGTTTCATTAGAAAGCCGCATCAAGCCAGACATGTTTAAACAAATAGCTGCCGTTAAAACAGCCATAACACCCGACACATGAAAAGTATGTTCAGCCACAATAAAACTAAAATAGGCCAGACTCATTGAGATAATGACGGGGATACTATTGTCACCATGATAGTAACGCACCATTAATTCACTCATCAGCAAGGCAATCACAGCACCTACCAAAATTCCGCCTAAAAAGACCTTGAGAAACTCAGGAATGATAGCCAATAATGAATCAGCAGAAAGACTATTAGTCAGCACAAATCCCAAAAGAATATTGAACAGTACAATGGCCGTCGCATCATTGAGCAATGCTTCTCCTTCAACCAGAACCATTAACCGTCTAGGCACACCTAATTCTTTGAATAAAGCAACCACAGCTACTGGATCGGTAGCTGAAATCAAAGCCCCAAAGAGTAAAGCAATCATTAAAGGAACATCTAATGAGAGCCAAAGCCCCAACCCGACCAAACACAAAGATATAACCAGACCAGGTACTGCCAAAACCAAAACGGGAAGTATATTTTTTAGTAAACCTCTAGCATCCAGGCATAAGGCAGATTCAAAGATTAAAGCAGGTAAAAAAACGAAGATGACCAGTTCATTGGTTAACTGAAATTGGCTCATAGAAAAAACAGCGGGTAATAATGACTCTGAAAAATTAATCAGCAAGCCTAAAATAACCAATAAAACAGTAAAAGGAACCGGAACATGTCGGCACAAACTGGCAATAAGCATAGCCAGAAACAATAAAATAAACGTTATCAGTAAAATTTCAGAGAGTAGCATTGTGACCATGACCTCACTTTATTATGTTATTTTCTGCTGAAGACTATTTAAACATTAACAAATTTATCTTGCTTAAAAAAAATTAAACACAACAGGATTGTTGATTTTTCATGCACTTAGCCCTATCTATCCATCTATCTTAATGCTATACCGGCACATTCAGTAGAAACCAGACAACTTTGCTGTTGACTTTTGCAACAAAATCATTCAATTTACCAGTCTGGTATGGCTATTCCTGTTGAATTCTTCTTAACCATAAAAAGAACAAAAAAGAAAGTCATCCATTAACTAATATTAGTCTTAACATAACATAAAACCGTATTCTGTCCCGTTACAGATTACTCTGGAGGAAACATATGAAGAAGCCTTTAAAGAGCTTGCTGCTTGCTTCAACTGTCGCGGCTCTGCTTTCTGTACCGGTGGTATCGACTGCAAACAGCGGTGTTGAAAGCTTAACCAAAAACCCGGCTAACTGGGCAAGTTGGGGTGGTGACTATGCAGGTACTCGTTACAGCAAATTAGACCAAATCAACGCTAAAAACGTTAAAACCATGCAACCAGCTTGGTCTTTTTCTACAGGCGTACTTCGTGGACACGAAGGTGGGCCATTAGTGATCAATGACATTATCTACATCCACACACCTTTCCCTAATACTGTTTACGCACTAGATCAGGCGACTCAATCGGTCATTTGGGAATATACACCTGTAATGGATGCTGATGTCACCATTCCGGTGATGTGTTGTGATACTGTAAACCGTGGCCTAGCTTATGGTGACGGTAAAATATTTTTACAACAATCTGATACGGTTTTAACTGCATTAGACGCTAAA
>CAZDMC010000124.1:0-6205 GCA_964506335.1 uncultured Methylomarinum sp.
GTGAGTATATCAGTAAGACCTACCAGGCGAACTTCATGCCAGCCATTTTTTTTTCATGGCTGCAAACAATGCTTTTGCAGCGGAGGCTGCTGAAAGTATGGAAGGATCAGTTACATAATGCTCAGTGATTAAAACTACCGCTGTTTTGTATAGGTCATCAAGCATCTTAATCTGTTGTCTTGTTCTGGTAATGGCAGGGTCTTCTTTCGATGATTTTATTGTCGTGCTGGCAACAGTGCTTTTTGCATCCCCTTGGTAAGGAATTACTCTGGCATTAACACTTGCTGTCACACAACTTAGAGCTAGAAGGATGAAAACGCATAAGGTTTTTTTGGGAGAAAATATAGACTGCATGGTTGTCACCTACTTTGTAATTGTTTTAATTTGCCGCGTGATAATTTATCTACGAGGTATATGATTTTGTCCATATTGAGACTACTCTTAGAAAAATACTTTGTAAACTTAAATGATAACAAAGATATTAATGGGGTATAATTATACAATTGAAAATGTTAATGTTTTTTTTGGCAGCTATAGAAAAAAGAGGATTTAATGGCAATTACTGGGTTTAGTGATAAACAGCAAAAAATACTAAATTTTTTGCTTAAAGAAAAAAAAGGAATGACTATTGAACAGATGTCTAAATGCTTAGCTATTTCCAGAAATGCAACACATCAACATGTTGTCAGACTTGAAAGAGATGGCTACATTGAGAAACATGATTACCTCCAAACTAAAGGCCGTCCTGGAACTTTATTTGTACTGACAGAAAAAGGCATTGATCTTTCGCCTAAACATTACAGTCTTTTTGCTGAAATGCTGGTTAATCTGATTAAAAAAAAGATGGGGTCAAATGAATTAATTGAATATCTTCAAGAACTCGGTGTTTCTCTTTCAGAAACAAAAAAAGAATCGCTGAAAAACAAACCCTTAAATAAAAAAATTGAAATGACTGTCGCCATTATGCAGGAATTGGGGTATGAAGCTGAATTATTAGAGGAAGAACCAGGACAAGCTCCGATGATAGATGCCTATAATTGTGTTTTCCACAATTTAGCGCAGAAAAATGATGAAATTTGTCAGCTGGATTTATCGTTACTATCTTCTTTACTGGATAGTAAGGTTGAACATCTGTGTTGCATGGCCAAAGGTGATAGCCTATGCCGTTTTAAGGTGGTTTGACAAAATAACATTCAAATTCATGTGCTCCATAACTGTTGTCTTTTTTCGCAAACTTCCAGTAATTTCCAGTGTACAATAGGAATTTCAAGTAATATGTTCAAATCAAGCTGGTATAACTGTACATCGCCTTTAGCGGTGTATTTTTGAACATTTTCTGTGTTTGCCAGGTAAGGTATCTCGCCAAAAAAACTGCCCACACCAATTGCTTCTAAATAGACATTATTTTTGTTTTTAATTTGTACAGTTCCCTCTTTGACTAATAATAATGTCGCAAGGCTTCCCAGAGTAATGGTATCTCCATCAGTAAACGATAAAACGCGCATTGAACGCGCAATTTTTGCTAATGTTGCTGAACTGGTTTGTTCTCCAAATAACCAGGTTCTGCGTAAAAAGGATACTTGAATGGTTAAAAACTGTATATCTTCTAATAAATTATTTTGCTTAAGAAATGACTGGATTAATGGAATCGGAAATAGCATGACTTGAGAATATGATACGGTGCGGTAAGTGTAATTCTCGGAGTTATTTCTAAATAATGATTCAATGCCTATTAAAGACCCTAGTACCAGATTATTATTAATATTTGTAGAAGAATCAAGATAGGCAACTGTTCCTGATAAAATCATGCCAACACTTTCGGGGGCTTCATCTTGGCGAAAAATAATTTTTCCAGAATTCAGCTTTACAATAGGACTGTTGAGAAGGATCTGCAGTTGTTCATTAGTGACCATAGGGAAAAAATTACGCAAGCAATAAAATGCGCGTTGCCGTAAATAATCTTTGGTATCTTTAATCAGAATATCAATGGCGCCAAAAGAGCTTTCTGAACCAATTTCCATTTCCTGAATGGTCAGTTTTCGGTTGATATGGGCAAGCATCAGGTTTTTGGAATGATCGTTGCAAAAGTCTGTTGCATCGCCATGAATAGGAGAGCCGCCAATATCTAGTTTTTTCAGGTCTGCATAGCTTAGATAATCAGCCTTTATTTTATTAATGAATGAAAGTGGCACATCGTCTGGGCCTTTTCCTTCCATGCTATCTAACACCGAAAATGAGGATATGTCAGCCCAATGTCCATAGCTTTTAAAGTTTAAATTATCCAGAGCTCTGAATAACAAAATATTATTTTCTACCGGATGAGGCGAGTAAAGCGGTTTTACTTCAAGGCCGTTACAATTATTCCACTGGTCAAAAGTAAGATCATGAATTTCAAAAAAATGTGAAAACAACTCTTCTTTAATAGACATTAAAGCAGAAAACTTTTTCATCACTGATTTTCTGACCAGGGCTGTGGCAAAATATTTTAAACGTCGGTCAGACCTTAACAGGGCTGGTAGTCCGGCAAAATGGTCATCATGCGCATGGGTATGGAATATACCTTCCACCTCACTGATATCAATCCCCAGAGCCATTAATGTCTGTGCTATTCCTGGCCCTGCATCAATTAAAAAAACTTTACCCTGAAACATAATGATGCTGGCCATGCTAGGACGGTTTTCATCCCAGCCATTGCCTTCTCCAGAATGAATGACTGCGAAATAATATTGATCAACATGGTGTTGCCCTAATGTATATGCGTATTCGTAGGTCGCCTTGGGGGGTAAATTTAGATTAATGTCAGTGCTTTCGTTTAAATAATGAAAACGAAAATGGTTAAAGCCAATGCGAGAGACTGTGACGCCATTTCGAACAGGGATTTGTTTACCATTGTTGCTATCAATTTCCAGGGTATCCAGAAAATGGGAAGAAGGTTGTATTTTACCGTATGCAAATTTTAGTTTTACCTTGAAAATATTCTCTAGCGTTGTTTTATCAATGTCACAGTCGCTGGCTTCTTCATGCGTTAGACCATAGTTACCCCGGTAGATATATTCCATCTGCGCCTTAACTTGATCAGGTGAACCGATCAATAATGGTTTATCTCCGGTATTATTGGGATGGTCTGGTATCATCATGCCCTGCTGATAGAGCATATGTAGCACGGGGAACTCGGCTAGATTAACAAAGTTACCATTTTGGATCAGTTGATCGGATAAAAGAATGGCGTTAGGTCCTGATTCATAATTAAAGCCACCTTTTCTAATGGTTTTAACAAATCCTTTGCGAATTAAATGTTTCATAATATCGCCAGGACAACCACAAAGTATGTTCAGTCCTGCTTCCGGAATTTGTAGCCAAAAAACGCCAGATGTTACTTCAAAGGTCTGTAAATTATTAATAGCTTGACGTAGTTTTTTCTGGGTATTTTCCAGTTCTGCCGTTCGTTGCCGAACCGTTTCTTCCAGAATTCGCTGTTGCTTAGCTAATTGAATATGCTTTTTTATTCGAGCAAGCAATGTCAACTGATTAAAAGGCTTATATATATAGTCAACAGCGCCTAGTCTGATTCCTTTTTCTTCATCTGTTTCTGCTGTTTTCGAGGAAATAAAGATGACCGGTATTTCTTTGATTTCTCTTATTTTTTTTAGTTTTTTGTAGAGCTCATAACCACTTATATCAGGCAGATCAAGGTTGAGCAAAATAAGACTAAATTCTGAATCAATGTTCAGCAATTGTAAGGCTTGTTCTCCGCTCAAAACGCAACTATTCAAGTAATCATTTTTCAAAATATCATCCAGTTCTTTGATACTGGAGCTATCATTATCAACGATCAGGATTTTGGTATTTTTACTCATTTATTATTACCCAAAGCCGTGCAAAGACAGTTTAGAGTTTAATCCATAACAGTGACAATTTATACGTTAATTATGAAATATGAGAAGTAGCTAACTGTTTTTATGCAAAAATCAAATTACGCCAAAGAGTTACAACAGGGAGTAGTCTAACATCATTAGACTTTTTTAACAGGACTCAAAATAGTGTTTTCAGCGGGTCTGCTATTATTGAGTTCCGGGTAATCGTTGGTATAGTGCAAACCTCTGCTTTCCTTGCGCTGCTGTGCGCATCGAATAATTAATTCAGCAACAATGACCAGGTTTCTAAGCTCTAATAGGTCACTGGTCACATGAAATTTGGCATAATATTCTGCAATTTCCTGTTTAAGTATTTCAAGGCGATGCATGGCTCGACTCAGACGTTTATTGGTCCGAACGATCCCCACATAATCCCACATAAACTGGCGTAGTTCATCCCAGTTATGGGCAACCACCACTTCTTCATCAGATTCACTCACCAGCGAATTATCCCAGGCTGGAGCAACTACTGGACTGACAATAGATGACAATTCTGCGGATATGTTATCTGCAGCAATTTCTGCAAAAACCAGACATTCCAGTAAAGAATTGCTGGCCATTCTATTAGCACCGTGTAATCCGGTACAAGCCACTTCACCCACAGCATAAAGCCCGGCTATATCCGTTTGTGCCTGTAGATTTGTTACTACGCCGCCACAAGTGTAGTGTGCAGCAGGAACTACAGGTATTGGTTCTTTGCTTAAATCAAGCCCCAGGGATAAGCATCGCTGCTGAATATTAGGAAAATGGTGATGAATAAATTCTGCTGATTGATGGCTGATATCAAGATATACACAGTCAATACCATGTTTTTTAATTTCATTATCAATGGCTCTGGCTACAATATCCCTGGGAGCCAATTCCTTTTGTGGATGATAATTTTGCATAAATGGCGTACCATCAGGAAGTATTAACTTTCCTCCCTCACCCCGAACCGCTTCACTGATCAGAAAAGATCTTTCTTCTGGGTGATACAGACAGGTAGGGTGGAATTGCATGAATTCCATATTGCTTATTCGGCAGCCAGCACGCCATGCCAGTGCAATGCCATCCCCGGTTGAAACATCAGGATTGGTTGAATAGAGATAAACTTTGCTGGCTCCCCCGGTTGCTAAAACAACTATTTTAGCAATAATTGATTTTATTTTATTATTCATCGTGTTGAGCAGGTAAACTCCTTGAATACGTGATTTTGAACCTTTTTCTCTACCAATGATTAAATCAATGGCATTGTGGTTTTCAAGCAGGGTAATATTCGGATGCGCCTGAGCGTTATCAATCAGCGTTTGTGAAACAGCTTTACCTGTGGTGTCGGCTCTATGGACAATACGGCGGTGAGAGTGACCGCCTTCGCGGTTCAGGTGTAGTGATTTTGTGCCATCTTTTGAATGTTCCTCAGTAAACCTGACGCCTTGATTTTTTAGCCATGTTATGTTTTTTTTGGCATTTGAAACAGTAAGCATTACTGCATCAGGATCGCATAAACCAGCGCCAGCAATTATGGTATCTTGATAGTGTGACTCAATAGAGTCGTTTGCAGCAAGCACTGCTGATATGCCCCCCTGCGCATGGAATGTACTGCCAGAAGATAGCGATGCTTTTGATAACATCAGGATTTGAGCCTGATCAGCAAGTCTTAATGCTAAACTAAGCCCTGCAGCGCCACTGCCAATGACCAGAACATCATAGCTGTATATTTCGGTCATACAGAAAGAAGAAGTTAAAATGGGCTTTAAATGCTACCACGAATGCAATTTTTTTTGTGTTATTAGAACTTATGATGTTTAATTCTGTCCACACAACCATAATATAAAACTGTGAAAGAACAATCTGGCAATAATACGACATTAGATAAGGACTTGGTGCGAAGAGTACAGCAAGGGGATAAAGGTGCTTTCGACTTGCTGGTTATTAAATATCAACACCGTATTATTCAATTGGTGAATCGCTATGTCAAAGACCCTAGTGAGGCACAGGATGTTGCCCAGGAAGCCTTTATTAAAGCCTATCGGGCATTGGGTAATTTTAGAGGCGATAGTGCTTTTTATACCTGGTTATATCGGATAGCAATAAATACCGCCAAAAATTATTTAGTTTCCCGAAGCAGACGTTATTCAGATTATCAGGTTGATATACAAGATGCAGAACAGGTAGGTAATGCACCGCAACTGAGAGGAATGGATACCCCTGAATACCTGCTGATGAATGATGAGATTGTTACAGTGATTAAAACAGCTATCGAAAAGCTACCAGAAGAAATGAAAACTGCAATAATGTTGAGAGAATTTGAA
>CAZDMC010000125.1:0-6122 GCA_964506335.1 uncultured Methylomarinum sp.
TTGCCTTCCGTTGACAACCTCTAAGCTTTTTATACTTGCAGGTTGCATAACGTACTTAAGAGGGGGGGCTGGTTTGAACCAGTCTGCGTAATCTGCACTTTATTGCCGATGGATAATTCGCCGGAATTATCATGCAGTGCATTTTGCCCAAAATAAACCTGTTTATTCCATTTTCGGCATCGGTTCAGTGTGCGTAGTGGCTCTTTACCGGTTTTGGCGGTGACTGGATCTACCGTAGGCACAATACATCTAGAGCAGGGTTTAGGTAGTCTAAAGTCAATGTTATTGATGCTTATTTCTCGCCAGCTATCTTCTGCATAAGCTTCACATTGAGAAATAACCAGATTGGGGCGGAATCTTTCAATGCCAAGCTGCAGATTCATCTCTCTATTTAAAGCATTCATTGATGCTTCTGAGACTATTAAAAAGGGGAAGCCATCTGAAAAATTAAGCTGGTCGGTTTTTTTTGAATAGAGAGGATCAACAGAACGCACTACGTTATTGGGCAGATAGACTAATTGGCATTGAATATCCAGAAAATCACCAAGCCATTGATTAGCCAGTTTTGAAGTGGTTTTTGCTACACAAACATCATTCCAGATGCTGATATTACAAGCATCTCCATCTGTAGGATCAAGAGGTAATGAAATGCTGCTGGAAGCATCTGTACTCAAAATAAGTTCAGAATCCGTCAGCCGGGTTTTAATCAACCCCATTTTTGGCATTCTACGCTGACTGAGAAACTGATGCTTATTATCAATTAACATCCATTTTCTATCGTGCAATAATCCCTTTGCATTGACTTGCCATGTTGAAACTTTAATACCTGCTAGTGATTTAACAGGATAAACAAATATCTCACTTAAAACAGGGGGAGACATTGCCAATTATTATAGAGCTGCCCTTAACTGAGCAAGCTCTCAATAATATCAGGATTTGCTCTTCCAGACTGGGCTTGTATAGCTGCAGCAGAATTAGAGCTGGCATTGTTTTGAAAGTCTTGCACAAGTTCTTCCGCTTGTTCTGATCCTTCTACAGTAGCACTTTGGCGTGTTTCAGGTGTTGTTGATAGATTGATTGCTCTCTCTGAAAATTGGGTAATAACAGAAGTCGTTGTTTCCTGACTGGATGGGGTAGTACTATTTTGGCCAATTTCTACAGGTTCTTGAATCGTTCCATTTCTTTGAGGGAACGATGGCTGTGCATTGGGTTGAATTTCAATTTCCATGGCGGTTCCTTATCAGGTATTTGTTAACAAAGGGTGAGATTGGAAAATTAGCAATAAGTTCACTTGAATACTAAATCATTTTGTGTGGAAAGTAAATAATCACCTAACTTATTATTAAATTTGACAAATTGCAGGCCATATTCATTGTTTTCTTTATTGATCCGATGGACAATAATGGCAGAGATTTTGAACATACGCTTATCTCTAAAAATCAATTGAATGATGACTTTGGTTTTAAGTGCTAGTTTTTGATTACATTTTATTGCTATACCCTTACTGCTAATATCAATCAGCTTTACCATGTTTTTTTTGGGAAGATTAAAAATATTTAAGGTAATCAGGGTAACATGGATATCGTTTCTGACATATCTGATGGCAACACGGTTATTTATGATTTTCTGTTCGGTAGATTCAGCTTGAAAACCAAAAATATCATCATCAAAATCTGTGTTGTTGTCAGTACTGTTCATAAGGTATGAATATTCCAATTATTGAAACAAGTATTGACCGGAAATGATAATTTTTCAATATTTTGATTGATTGAAATGAATTATCGGACAGATTTTTTTAACAACTTGAGTTCAATTCATCTATGTAATTTTTTTAAAGGGTTGAAATAACAAATGGAAAACTCGAAGAATAACGATTGAAAAGTTAATCGGGGGTGCTTAAATTTTACAGCACACCCGATAATTTTATTATGAATTCAAAGACTTCAACACTTTTTGCATACTATCATTAGCATCACCAAATAACATCCGTGTGTTTTCATCGATAAACAAGGGATTACCGACACCGGCATAACCGGTTGCCATGCTACGTTTTAAGACAATGGTAGTGGCACTATTCCAGCATTCCAGTACTGGCATACCTGCAATAGGACTGTTTGGGTCATCTAATGCCGAGGGGTTAACGATATCATTAGCGCCAATCACTATTGAAACATCAACTTTCGGGAAATCCTGGTTGATTTCATCCATTTCAAAGACAATATCGTAAGGCACCTTGGCTTCTGCCAATAATACATTCATATGTCCAGGCATACGACCAGCAACAGGATGAATGCCAAAGCGTACGGTTTTGCCTTTTCCGCGAAGCAGTTTAGTTATTTCATTAACCGTGTGTTGGGCTTGAGCAACGGCCATGCCATAACCCGGAATAATCATAATATTGTTGGCTTCAGTTAATAATTGAACCACTTCGTCATTCTCTATAGGATTGACATCGCCTTCAACTTTTGCTGCTTCACCCCCTGCTGAACCAAAACCACCGGCTATCACACTGATAAAATGCCGATTCATTGCCTTACACATAATATAACTTAAAATAGCACCACTACTACCTACTAAAGCACCGGTAACGATCAATAAATCATTATTCAGCATAAAACCGGTTGCAGCAGCAGCCCAGCCTGAATAACTATTTAGCATGGAAACTACCACAGGCATATCGGCGCCGCCAATAGCCATCACCATGTGCACACCAAAAGCCAGTGCTAGTAGAGTCATCAGCAATAATGCAAAAGTACCATTGCCTGTTTCTGTACCCTCCAGGAATACACCGCCCAACCAGAAAGTAATAATAAAAAGGGCTAAATTAAGCCAGTGACGGCCAGGTAATAACAACGGCATCCCATCAATTTTTCCGCAAAGTTTGCCAAAGGCAATGATAGAACCGGAAAAGGTAACAGCACCAATAAAAATACCAATATAAATTTCCACCTCATGAATGGTCTGCTCAATACCGGTTAAGCTATTTGAGCTATCCATAAAATTGGCATAACCGACTAACACAGCAGCCATACCGACTAAACTGTGCATTAAAGCAACCAGTTCCGGCATTTGAGTCATTTCAACTTTTAATGCGGCTTTGGTGCCAATAAAACCACCAATAGCCAAAGCAATGACCAATATAAAATAAGAATCAACAGAATCGCTTAATAAAGTGGCAAGAATGGCAATCGACATACCTGCCATTCCAAAATAATTACCTCGACGCGCTGTTTCTGGGTGACTTAATCCACTTAAACTCAGAATAAAAAGAATTGAAGCGATTACATACGACATTATAACTAGACCTTGTGACATCATTATCCTTTCCTATTTTCTGAACATTTCAAGCATGCGACGGGTGACTAAAAAGCCACCGGTAATATTAATCGAAGCAATAAGGATTGCTAACGCAGAAAGCACTGTGATGAAAAGTTCAGGCGATGATATTTGCACCACAGCACCAATAATAATGATGCCGCTGATGGCGTTTGTTACACTCATTAAAGGGGTATGTAGCGACGCTGATACATTCCAGACCACTTGATAACCAATAAAGCAGGCCAGTACAAACACAGTAAAATGGGACATAAATGAGGTGGGCGCAATTGAACCCAATGCAAATAAAGCTACGCCAATAGTGGCTAATAAAATTAATTGTTTTGCAGCATCGGGAATGAGCTGTGGTTTGTATTCAACAATGGCTTTATCAGTACTGATGCTTTCGGTTTTAACTTTTGCTGTTGCAGATAATTTAGAGGCTGGCGGTGGCCAGGTAATTTTGCCGTCCTTGATTACCGTGGTACCGCGAATAACTTCATCTTCCATATTGACATCAATCTCACCATTTTTTTCTGGCGTTAATTCAGTTAACAAATGCTTTAAATTGGTAGCATAAAGCTGACTGGACTGAGCGGCTAATCTGCTGGGCAAATCAGTATAGCCAATCAGTGTAACGCCGTGTTTAACAACCACTTTGTCTTTTTCAGTCAGCGCACAGTTACCGCCTTGTTCAGCGGCCAGGTCAACAATGACACTGCCAGGTTTCATAGTTTCTACCATGCCTTTGGTAATCAGTTTTGGCGCGGGTCTGCCAGGTATCAGTGCAGTGGTGATAATAATATCCACTTCCATTGCCTGTTTGGCAAACAAAGCCATTTCCGCTTCAATGAATTCCTTGGACATGGTTTTAGCATAACCGCCTTCACCGGAGCCGTCTTCTTCAAATTCCAGCATCAGAAATTCAGCATCCATGCTTTCTATTTGTTCTTTGACTTCAGGACGGGTATCAAATGATCTAACGATTGCCCCCATGCTTTTAGCCGTACCAATAGCTGCTAAACCAGCCACTCCAGCGCCAATAACTAATACCTTGGCAGGTGGGACTTTACCGGCAGCAGTAATTTGGCCGGTAAAAAAACGACCAAAATGTTGAGCCGCTTCAATAACAGCACGATAACCCGCGATATTGGCCATAGAACTGAGGGCATCCAGCTTTTGCGATCTGGAAATTCGGGGCACGCTGTCCATGGCTAAAACAGTGGCATCTTTGTCAGCCAGTTTTTGCATTAAATCTTCATTTTGAGCAGGCCAGATAAAACAGATTAAATGTCCGTTTTTCGACAAAAGCTGAGTTTCATCAATAGCCAGTTCCGGATGTATTTCTGGCGGACGGACTTTCATTACAATATCGGCATTATTCCACAATGTTTTTGCTGTCTTTCTTATTTTGCAGCCGGCTTCTTTATAAGCCTCATCAGAATAATTGGCTGCCAGGCCAGCACCACTTTCAATATTAACTTCAAAACCCAGTTTTATGATTTGTTCTGCAACACCGGGTGTCGTTGCAACACGTTTTTCACCGGGATGAATTTCTTTAGGCACACCGATTCTCATTTGCACTCCCTATTTATTATTAGTATTGAAATTAAGTAAAATTTTCCAGCATGAGCATAGGGTATAGAACAACTAATTACAATATATATTTTATAGAAATATCGTGGCAAAAATATAATATTGGGTTAAGATCAGTAATTTAATGATATGTATACTTCCATGAAAGTATTAGTAGTTGATGATGGTAAAGCTATCCATGCGGTAGTAGCTCAATGCGTTAATTCTTTGGGACACCAGCTTATATCTGTTGAAAATGGAGAACAAGCTGTACAATTCATTAAGCAAAATAACATTGATCTAATGTTAGTGGATATAGAAATGCCAGGGATAGACGGTTTTGAGACAACTCGGCAAATTCGCGCTATAGATAATCTTGAATGGGTTCCTATTATTTTTCTTTCTAGCAAGCAGGATGATGATTCATTGACTCATGCAATTTTGGCAGGAGGTGATGCGTATCTATCAAAACCGATTAATCCATTACGCCTTCAATTAAGCATTACCGCAATGGAGCGTATTTATATTGTGCGCCATAAATTACATAAAGCTCGAGCTGAATTGCTTTTATTGAACAAAGAATTAGAAAAGATAGCTTTATTTGATAAATTGACTGGCTTAGCCAATCGTCGAAATTTTGATGAAACCCTAGAGGTTCAGTTTAAATTAGCAAAAAGAAATAAAAGCCCTTTATCTCTCATTATCTGTAATATTGATTTTTTTAAAAATTTTAATGACACTTATGGGCATCAACAAGGGGATGCTTGTTTAGCAAAAGTTGCCAGAGGCATTGGATTAATTCCTGACCGACCCACAGATAAAGCTTGTCGGTATGGTGGTGAAGAGTTTACAGTGATTCTGCCGAATACTGATTTACAAGGAGTCTTGCAGGTTGCAGAAAATATACGAAAGGCAGTGATGGATAAAAAAATTCCTAATGAAGAGTCTAATGTTTCGGATTTTGTAACGCTAAGTTTGGGTGTAGTCACTTATATTGGCCAATTCAAATTATTAGATCAACTGATTAAAGCCGCCGATGATGCTCTATACAGGGCGAAAGATTTAGGCAGAAACCGTGTTGAAAGTAGTTAAGGAACATGCACAAAACAACTTCAACAACTAACTTGTCTTTTTATCCGTCTTCTGCGTTGCCTACAGGGATTGTAGGTAAGGGGCGTGAGCAGGGAGCGGTAGCTTTACAGAAACAGTTGCATAGCTTGATACGAATAAAA
>CAZDMC010000126.1:0-6104 GCA_964506335.1 uncultured Methylomarinum sp.
CCTACATGGAAGTAGGTAAGGGGCGTGAGCAGGAGCGGAAGCTTTATCTTCGAGCGATTCTTTGTCTTTTTCGCCCAGGTTTTCCACAAAACCCGTGTTCAACTGATTTTTCTAGGATGAAGCTTTGTGTAATAGGGGAATTTGGTGGTGATGCCACTCCGTTACATGCGGATACAAATTATCCATCAAACCAATATGACAGAGTCCTAATTAATCAACAGCCGCTCTAATGCGAGCCAAAGCATTTTCCAAATTTTCCATACTGGTAGCAATGGATATTCTAATATGTCCGGGACAACCAAAAGCTGAGCCAGGCACCAGGGCAACGCCTGCCTTTTCAATCAAATATTCGGCAAAATCAAGGTCATTATCTATGCCCTCAAGTTTGCTGATTAGTTTTTCTATATTAGGAAAAACATAAAAGGTACCGTCACTTTTAATACATTCAATACCGTCAATGGTATTCAGTTCATCTACTACATAATCATGTCGTTTTTTAAATTCAACTAACATGGTTTCAATACAGCTTTGATCACCAGAAATAGCTTCTACTGCGGCTACCTGAGAAATAGATGTAGGGTTAGATGTACTTTGCGACTGGATTTTACGCATGGCTGCAATCAAACTGACTGGACCTGCGGCATAGCCAATACGCCAGCCGGTCATTGAATAAGCTTTGGAAACACCATTTAGCACCATGGTGCGATCATATAATTCAGGACAGGCATTCAAAATATTAACAAATTGGCCTCTATCCCAAAGTATATGCTCATACATATCATCCGTGGCAATAATAATGTCGGGATAATCTTTCAGTACCTCGGCTAATAATTTAAGCTCAGCTAATGTATAGGCAACCCCACTGGGGTTTGATGGGCTATTAATAACGAATAACCGGGTTTTATCAGTAATGGCCGCAGCTAATTGCTTGGCTGTGATTTTAAATTGTTGTGCTTGTGGGGCTTCAATAATAACCGGCATCCCATCAGCCAATAAAACCATATCAGGATAGGATACCCAGTAAGGTGCAGGAATAATCACCTCATCGCCCGAGTTCAGTAATGCCTGAGCCAGATTAAAAAAACTTTGCTTACCGCCACAAGACACCAGAATTTGATTGGCTTGATAATCAAAGCCATTATCCTTTTTAAATTTATCAATAATAGCGTTTTTTAAATCTGCAATACCATCAACGGCTGTATATTTAGTAAAACCTGCATCAATCGCTTTTACCGCAGCGGCTTTGATAGGATCAGGGGTATCAAAATCCGGCTCGCCTGCACCCAGTCCAATTACATCTTTACCTGCCGCTCTCATTTCAGCCGCTCTGGCTGTTATAGCCAGAGTAGGCGATGGTTTAACCGCATTTACTCTGTTGGATAGTCTTATACTCATAATCTCTTAAGTTTAACTTATATCAATAATCAAGGGATATTATACACTTTGTATATGTTGCATTAGAAATACAACTCCCGACAAGTTTACACAGTTAATGTATACTACAAATTTATATATCAAGAGCTTCAACCCTTGATATATAAAGTAAGATTGATACAAATACAAACCCTATCCCCAACCTAAAATACTGAGGAACTACGTGTGGCTGTCATAAAGATATCTCCTGATCAGATTATCAAGAAAAAACGTAAGGGTCCCAAAGGCCATACTGTTGATCTTTCTGCTCTGGAAGACATAAAATCTCTGTTAGCTGATGAATCGCGGCAAAGCGATTTATTAATCGAACATTTGCATAAGATACAGGATAAATACCAACACATTTCCTCAAAACATCTGGTTGCCTTAGCGCATGAGATGAATCTTTCTACTGCTGAGGTTTATGAAGTCGCCTCTTTTTATCATCATTTTGATGTTGTTAAAGAAGGCCAGACACCACCTCCTGCTTTAACTGTTCGGGTGTGTGAATCAATTTCTTGTGAAATGGCAGATGCACACGGACTCTACAATGCATTAGAAAGAGAACTCGGTGATAATGTTCGTGTGCAAAAAGTGCCCTGCATAGGCCGTTGTCAACATGCACCGGTTGCTGTAGTCAGTCAAAATCCTATTGACCAGGCAACCGCAGAATCGGTAATGACCGCTGTCACCAATAATGAGATTACAGCGCAGGTCACTGATTATATCAGCATGGAAAATTACCAGGCTGACGGTGGTTATCAAACCCTAAAAAAAGTCATTGAAGGTAAAATCAGCACAGAATCCATTATGAAAAAAATGGAAGACTCCGGCTTACGAGGTTTAGGCGGTGCAGGTTTTCCGGCGGGCAGAAAATGGCGCATTGTTAGCAGTTTTGCTGCGCCCAGATTAATGGCGGTGAATATTGATGAGGGTGAGCCAGGCACATTTAAAGACCGGCATTATCTGGAAATTGATCCCCATCGTTTTTTGGAAGGTATGGTCATTGCTGCCTTAACCGTTGGCTGTGAAGCTATTTATGTTTATTTACGCGATGAGTATGCCGCTTGCCGAGAAATTCTGGCGAAAGAAATTGCTAATCTACAAAATAATCCACCCTCTTCTGTTTACAAAATGCCACCTATTTATTTACGCCGAGGTGCAGGGGCTTATATTTGCGGTGAAGAATCCGCGATGGTGGAATCCATTGAAGGTAAACGTGGCATGCCCAGATTGAGGCCGCCATTCCTGGCTGAAGTCGGTTTATTTGGCAGACCGACACTGGAACACAACATGGAATCAGTTTATTGGGTCAGAGATATTCTGGAAAAAGGCCCCGACTGGTTTTCTTCTCATGGTCGACATGATCGCAAAGGTTTACGTTCATTTTCCATATCCGGTCGGGTTAACAAACCAGGTGTACACCTGGCACCTGCTGGCATTACCATGCGCGAATTAATTGATGAATACTGTGATGGTATGCAAGACGGTCATGAATTTTACGGCTATTTTCCAGGCGGTGCATCAGGCGGTATGTTGCCAGAATCCATGGCCGATATTCCGATGGATTTTGATACCTTAAATCAATATGGCTGCTTTATTGGTTCTGCCGCTGTCATTGTTTTTTCAAATCAGGACAGCGCAAAACAACTGGCCCTGAATACCATGCGATTTTTTGAAGAGGAATCCTGCGGTCAATGTACGCCATGTCGGGTAGGTACTGCAAAAGCATCCACATTAATGGAACAAAAAGAGTGGGATACAGATTTACTGGAAGAACTTTCTTCCGTTATGGTGGATGCTTCTATTTGCGGTTTAGGACAAGCGGCTCCAAACCCGATGCGCTGTGTTATTAAATATTTCCCTGACGAATTATAGCCCCATTAAAGAAGAGATTAAATCATGGCTGCAAATCCCCAATACATGAATCAAGCTATCGTCAACTTCACAATGGATGGTGAAGAAGTATCTAGCTACCAAGGTGAAACGCTGATTCAAACAGCAAAACGCTTAGGAAAAGAAATACCCCATCTTTGTTACACAGAAAACCTGCGTGCCGATGGCAATTGTCGTGTCTGTGTAGTAGAAATTGAAGGTGAAAGAACGTTAGCACCCTCTTGCTGTCGTGTGGCAACAGAAGGCATGAAGGTTCAAACAGCCAGTGAACGCGCGGTAAAATCCCAAAAAATGGTATTGGAATTATTGCAATCTGATATGCCAATGCCATCGCAAAGTGAATCACCTTATAAGCTGGATTCTGAACTGGATAAATGGCTCAAAAAACTTAACGTGGGTGAACCTCGTTTTGCCCCTCGCATTCAACCCGAAGCTGATTTATCGCATCCTGCCATTGCTGTAAATATGGATGCCTGTATTCAGTGTACCCGTTGTTTACGTGCCTGTCGTGAAGAACAAATGAATGATGTTATAGGCTTTTCCCATCGCGGAGCCCATGCTGAAATCGTATTTGATATTGCCGACCCTATGGCTGCCAGTAGTTGTGTTGCTTGTGGTGAATGTGTGCAAGCCTGTCCTACAGGTGCTTTAATGCCAGCCGATAATGTTGGGCTTGAAGTTGCTGATAAAACAGTTAATTCAACCTGTCCTTATTGTGGCGTGGGTTGCCTAATCAAATATCACGTTAAAGACGATAAAATTTTATACACCGAAGGCCGTGATGGTTTTACCAATCATTATCGCCTTTGTGTTAAAGGTCGCTATGGTTTTAATTATATTCATAATCCATTACGTTTAACCCAGCCTTTAATCAGAAGGGATGGCGTTGCAAAAACTACAGAATTACTAGACCCCAATGATTTAGACAGCGTATTTCGGGAAGCCAGCTGGGAAGAAGCCCTGGATTTTGCCGCCGGTGGATTGAAAAAAATTCGGGACCAAAAAGGCAAAAAAACCTTAGCCGGACTAGGTTCTGCCAAAGGTAGCAATGAAGAAGCCTATTTATTCCAAAAACTGATTCGTACTGGTTTTGGCAATAACAATATTGACCACTGTACTCGTCTTTGCCATGCTTCATCGGTGGTTGCTTTACTAGAATGCCTGGGGTCTGGGGCGGTTTCTAATCCGGTATCTGATGTGAGTGAAGCAGACGTCATTATTATCATTGGCTCAAATCCTACCAACAATCATCCGGTTGGTGCTACATTTATGAAAAATGCAGCTAAAAATGGCACTAAAATAATTTTAATGGATCCTAATCGCACAGCCATTGCCAAATACGCTTCTCATGTATTGCAATTTCGTCCTGATACCGATGTTGCGATGCTAAATGGCATTATGCATGTGATTCTGGATGAAGGTTTGCAAGACGATAAATACATTAAAAAGCACACCGAAGATTTTGAATATATGCGTGTGCATCTAAAAGATTATAGCCCTGAAAAAGTCGCACCTATTTGCGGCATTGATGCTGAAACGCTACGCGAAGTCGCCAGACTTTATGCAACATCGAAAGGCTCAATGATTTTATGGGGTATGGGGATTTCTCAGCATATTCACGGCACAGACAATGCGCGCTGTCTAATTGCTTTAGCTCTAATGACCGGACAAATTGGTCGACCAGGAACGGGCTTACACCCCTTGCGCGGACAAAACAACGTACAAGGTGCTTCCGATGTCGGTTTGATTCCAATGGTTTATCCTGATTATGAACCGGTAGAAGACCCTGTTAATCAGGCCAAATATGAAAAATTATGGGGTGTAGAACTTGAACCAAAAGCTGGATTAACTACCGTTGAAATGATTCATGCTATTTTGGATAAGGAAATATTTGGTATGTTTATACAAGGTGAAAATCCGGCTATGTCTGATCCCAATCAAAACCATGCCCGAAAAGCTTTTGCTGCTTTGGAACATTTGGTCATTCAGGATATTTTTCTGACTGAAACAGCCGGTTTTGCCGATGTCATTTTACCTGCTTCTGCATTTTATGAAAAAAATGGTACTTTCTCTAATACCGATAGACGCGTACAAATGGGACGACAAGCCGTTAACCCACCCGGCGATGCCAGACAGGACTTATGGATTATTCAGGAAATAGCCAATAGATTAGGTTGTGGCTGGAATTATGAAGGTCCCGAAGATGTCTTTAATGAAATGCGTCAGGCCATGGGTAGTATAGCCGGAATGACCTGGGATAGACTGGAAAATGAAGATTCGCTCACTTATCCGTTGGAAAACGTAGGTGACCCCGGAGAACCCATTATTTTTACTGATGGTTTTCCCACAGAATCAGGCAGAGGACGATTTGTACCGGCTGAATATATTCATGCCGATGAACTGCCAGATGATGAATATCCTCTGATTTTCATTACCGGTCGCCAACTTGAACATTGGCATACTGGCAGCATGACTCGCCATTCGCCAACACTGGCCGCTATTGAGCCTGATCCGGTTGTTTCTATTCACCCAAAAGACTTGACATTATTGGGTATTGAGCCGGGTGAATTAATGACCATTAAATCAAGACGTGGCAGTATTTCTGCTTATGCACGTACCGATTTAGGTATTCAAAGAGGCTCCCTGTTTATGGCTTTTTGCTATAACGAAGCCAGTGCCAACTTGATTACTAATGACGCGCTAGACCCTTCTGCTAAAATTCCTGAATTTAAGTTTTGTGCAGTTAGGGCAACTGCCGGTGGAGAGATAGAGGCTCGTATTAATTAACTACGTAT
>CAZDMC010000127.1:0-6089 GCA_964506335.1 uncultured Methylomarinum sp.
GCTAAGGCTACTAGAAGTAATCAAGTTTGACCCACAGACTGATCAACTCTGGTTTGCAGGCGACCTGGTTAATCGAGGACCAAAATCTTTAGAAACATTACGTTTTGTTAAGTCACTGGGTAATTCAGCCATCACTGTCCTGGGTAATCATGATTTACATTTAATCGCGACCTCTTTCCATAGACGAAATCCCCGGAAAAAAGATACTCTATCTCCGGTATTACAAGCAGCTGACAGTGATGAATTATTACACTGGTTAAGGCATCGACCTTTATTTCACTACACTGATGATTTTTGCCTACTCCATGCTGGCCTGCCTCCGCAATGGGGATTTTCCAAAACAAAAAAAATGGCTTTAAAAGCAGAAAAAGTCATTCAAGGCTCTAAGCATTTAAAATTTTTTCATCTAATGTATGGAAACACACCCAATAAATGGTCAGCTAATCTCAAAGGCATGGATAAAATTCGTTTTATCGTCAATTGTTTTACTCGAATGCGATATTGTGAAGCTAATGGTCGTCTAGATTTTAAACATCATGGTGCGCCAGGCTCTCAGCCATCCTATCTGATACCCTGGTTTAAAGTGCTCGATAGAAAATCAAAAAATATGAAGATTATTTTTGGACACTGGTCAACACTGGGTTATTATCAGGGGCATAATTGTTATGCTATTGATACGGGTTGTCTTTGGGGCGGACAATTAACTGCATTAAAACTGGGTAAAAAAGTACAGCGAGTTAGTGTTGATTGTGCAGGGATTTGACATTGTCTTACCTTCAAAAGATTTGCCAAAAACAATTTCTCAGTTTGTTTACTCAAGAACCCAGACATATCTTCATATACTGCTGGAATAAGGCGTTATAATGTAAACAAAATGTATCTTAGAACCTGTTCAGGTTCTTACAAAATAGACTTCCTTACAAGCTTTATAAAGCTATAGCTGAAATCAACGCTTTCATCCTCATTAAAATCTTCCCTGGATACTTCTTTCCACTCTTTTCTATTAATAACAGGAAAAAAAGTATCCCCTTCAAATTCTTTATTAATTTGCGTCAAATAAAGGGTATCTGCTTTAGGTAGCATGATTTCATAAAAAGACGCACCACCAATAATGAATATTTCATCATAATGCTGACAGCTTGCAATGGCTTTTTCGATATCATTAAAAACCAGACAACCCTCAACCTGATAAGCAGAATTACGGCTAATAATTATATTTTGACGACCGGGCAAGGGTTTACCAATGGATTCATAGGTTTTTCTGCCCATTAATATAGGTGAACCCATAGTGATTGCTTTAAACTTTTTAAGGTCTGTCGATAAATACCAGGGCATTTTATTGTTCAAGCCGATCACGCAATGACTAGCCATTGCAACAATAATAGATATTTTCATAAAGGATGGCTTATTACAAATTTGTCATCACCATACAGATAAATTTAGAATCCCACAAGCTGCTTTATGTTTTTCCATGCTCCCAGGTTTAATTATTTCAAGGGCCTAGTTGTTGCACAACAATTTACCTTGTCTATAGGATATCAAACAAAAAATGACAACTCTATCCAGGTTACGAACCTGCTAAAGTTCGTAATCTGGACATTGATTAATCAACGCTGGTTTTTCTAGGAGGCTGTCCGAGAATAGAAGTCGTAGCGAGGGGAAGCTATTTTGAGTCGGTTTTTTTGATTTTTTGAGGCGAATAGCAGGCTCTTTAACGAAAAAAATCGGGAAATCCGGCCAAAATCAGCTTTTCCGCAGTAGACTTTCTATTCTCGGACAGCCTCCTAGTGGTGTAGCTTATTGATTTATCAGGATGCGTGAACACATCCTTGGCAGCAAACAGCTCCTGCTTCGAGCTGCACTTGCACTTCCCTGTGTGGCGTAAGCTCTCTGAAACATCTGACCACCAAGGATGGTGGAAATGCCTGTTTCAGAAGCCTGATAAACCAACAAGCTACACCCCTGGCAGAATCAGGGTAAATAGTGACGAATTTTCAATAAATAATCTGAATTTAATATGTTAAAAAAGGCTTTAGGAAATGACTGAAAGTGCTGATGCTAGATCAAAAGGAATACTTTGGTTTTTTGGAACTTTAGCTATGGTAACTACTTTGGTGCTGGTTTTTCTTGGTGCCTGGTGGGGAACGGAGCCCGATACCTTTGATGTACATGAAGAAGCCGTTAAAAGAATGGAAGAAACTGGCGCAACATCCATGCCGATTGGTTTTGTTTACACCAATACACTGGCGCACATGGCTGAAGTATTGATGGAAAAACCGGGAGGCTATATTTCCAATGATGTAGCCCCACCCGGCTTGTTTCTGGATAATATCCGCAGTTGGGAATATGGTGCGTTAGTCATGCTGCGTGATGGTACCACCGCATTAAGAAACCATTTCGCCAGAGATCAATCACAATCTATTGAAGACAAAGATTTGTCTATGGCCGAGCCCTATTTTTATTATGAGCCGAATTCCTGGGCCTTGCCTTCTACAGAATCTGAGTACGATAAAGGAATAAAATACCTGCATCGCTATATGCAGCGTTTGCAAAATCCTGGAGCCAACCAAAGACGTTCTCAGTTTTATTCTCGTGCTGATAATTTATGGACCTATCTGGAAGTGGTGATCAAGCGTCTGGGCAGTTTATCTACGCGTTTAACAGCCAGTACCGATCGTTTTGCCGGTGCAGCGGGCATACTTTATGACCCCAGCGGGCAAGAGGCACCTACCAATCTGGGCGAAAAAACCAAAGGGGTGGGTAAAACACCCTGGTTATTAATCGACAATATTTTTTATGAAGCAAGGGGTGAAAGCTGGGCTTTATTACACATTCTTCAAGCGATCAAAATTGATTTTGCCGATATTATTCTTGATAAACGTGCGATGAATACACTGGATAATATGATTCATGCGCTGGAAAATGCGCTGGCTCCCATTTTAAGTCCAATGATTTTAAGTGGTGGTGGCTTTGGTATATTTTCTAACTATTCTTTGACTATGGCTAACTATGTTGCCAGAGCTAATGCTGCAGCACTGGACTTACGTGATTTAATGAATAAAGGTTAATAGCGTCATGGAAAAAGAAATAAATGATAACCTGAAAAAAATAAGCACCTGGAAACGGATATTTTTTATGCTGGTTTTTTCTGTGATTATAGGCCTGGTTAGAATTTTGCTTTGGGCAGTTATTTTGTTACAAGTCGCCTCTGCACTGATTACAGGTGCCGCCAATAAAAACATTCTGGGTTTTGGTTGCAAATTGTCAGCCTATCTTTATCATATTCTGTTATTTTTAACCTATAACACCGATAAATTACCCTTCCCGTTTTCCAGCTGGAATTTAATTGACGAAATTGAGTTGCCCAAAATTGAAGAGTAGTTTTCAATGTCCGAGCGATGTAGAAAAATCATCCACATTGATATGGATGCTTTTTTTGCAGCCGTTGAACAACGTGATTTCCCCAAATATAATAACAAACCTTTAATTGTTGGCGGCAAACCAAATTCCAGAGGTGTTGTTGCTACCTGCAATTATGAAGCCCGAAAATTTGGCATTCATTCGGCGATGCCAAGTTCACAAGCCTACCGATTATGCCCACAGGCTATTTTTGTAAAACCTCGTTTTGAAGCTTATAAAGAAGCATCTTCGCTGATTAGACAAGTTTTTGCCCATGTGACTGATTTATTTGAACCGCTGTCACTGGATGAGGCTTATCTGGATGTTAGTAGTAGCTCCTTGCATCATGGTTCAGCTACTTTAATCGCCAAGGACATTAAAAAATCAATTCTTGCTAAAACCCGTCTAGTGGCTTCTGCCGGTATTTCTTATAATAAATTTTTAGCTAAAATTGCTTCTGACATAGATAAACCTGATGGGCTTTATTTAATCACTCCCGAACAAGGTGCTCAATTTGTTGAACAACTTGCTATTGGACAATTTCATGGCATAGGCAAAGCCACTGAAAAGAAAATGCAGGCTTTTGGTATAAAAACAGGCAAGGATCTGAAAAAACAATCACTGACATTTTTGCTGCAAAGCTTTGGTAAAGCAGGGCAGCATTATCATAATATCGCCAGAGGCATTGATCATAGACCGGTTAATAATCACAGGGTCAGTAAATCAGTAGGCGTCGAAACCACCTTTCAAACGGATATTAAAGAGCGGCAACAGATTTTGCAGCAGTTAAATCATTTATTCAGCAAAGCAGTATTCAAGTTGCAAGAAAAAAAGTTAACTGCCCAGACGGTAACTATAAAAATCAAATATTATGATTTTGTACAAATAACGCGTAGCCAGACCTTATCTCGTTCTGTTTCAAAATCAATGGACACGGTGGGTATTTTTGATGACTTATTAAAAGATACCGATGTTGGTCGGCGCAAAGTGAGATTATTGGGCGTCACGTTGTCTTCTTTACACTCGCCATCGCAGCGACTTAAGTATCAGCAGATGGATTTGTTTGATTAGGCAACTGGAAATAAATAACCCACCCATTTTACGAAGAATTTTTGTTTGTATTTGATTTTGTTGCGTAGGGCGCATAGCGGGCTATGTAACCGAAGCAACAAGATCGAAGACGGACAAAAAGACAAGTAAGGTGGGTGGGTTATTTGCTTCCTGTTGCCTTATGTGGCTCAACAATAATCAATTCTTTCAGATATTGATATAATATTCGAGCCGACTTAGGCGGTTTTTCTAACTGGGCTTCCTTTTGTGCATTACGTTGTAGTTGCCTTAAATATTGTCGATCTGCATGAGGAAATTGATTCAATAATGTGGTTAAAACCGCATTGTCCTGAGAGCCAATCAAGTTATCTCGCCACTGTTCACACTGGTGATGTTCTCTGACACCATGAGCACTTTGGCTATTGATTCGATCCAGCGTTTCACAAATATCGCTAAGATCAATTTTTCTGAGCTGTCCGGTAATAAATTTAAGTTGACGTTTTCTGGCGGGCTTGGTAGAAGACATTGTTTTCGCCTCAGCGATGGCGTTTTCAATTTTTTCAGGCATCTGCATCGCGGCTAATTGCGTAGCGGTTAACTGTATTAATGCGTCTGCTAATTCTGCTAATTCTGCAATATCTCTTTTAATCTGTGATTTATTAGGGCGAATGGCATAATATTCAATTAAATCACCATTTTCATCATATTCTGGCTCCTCACCCCCACCATAAGCGACTTCGTTATTATCTCTCATGCTTAAACCATGGCTATTAAAAAGACTATGAACATAACAACAAAGCCCACAGGGACTAATACAGCCATCCAGTCAGATTCTGCATTCTTGCTTATTTGAAGCGATGCTTTAATGCCTGGACGCATCCAGAAAATGATGCCAAGCACCATAACACCCAATAAAAGATTTTCCCAAAGTGATAATTCCATGCTACTTCCTCAACTATTTTTATTCGATTATACGTGATCAGGTTTTATACTGTGCGTCCAAATGTCTAGTTTTTGTTGAAACGACATAGCTGCATGAGCTGGACTGGTTGAGGGTAAACGAATGTATTTCAAATAACCGTAACGCTCTTTAATTTTAGGTAAAACAATTTTCATATACATGCTTTCTGCTTTACCTCCATTAAAATAGACTTTGTTTAGCATCGTGTGCTCGCTAAAAAACAATTGAAAATCATTTGCTTTAACTGAATTCATTTTAATAGCAGTATCTAGGCTGCCAGTTCGATAACAGTTTTGTAGCACATCCCATAAAGCAATATTATGCTTTAAAAGAACATTTATTCGTTGATTATAAGTTGAATTATTAGGTTCTAAATTGTCGTGAAATATGCAAAATAATAGGCCAAAATGCATTTCTTTGATGGCCATAATATTCTTGTTTTGAGAATGAAACCTGACTAGGTATTGAACCAAGAATGAGAAGCTCCGCTGATTTGTCAGCTATGGGTAAAAAACCACTAATAGCACTCATAAAATTAACGGAGAATAGGATTTTTGATGAATTTTTCTATCAACAAACAATGTTAATTAGAGCAGCAAACACTTCACTTTGATTAATCTCAACGGCATAATCCTAGATAAATCAGTTGACCGCTTACACTTGTGCATAAGCCATAGTA
>CAZDMC010000128.1:0-6039 GCA_964506335.1 uncultured Methylomarinum sp.
TTTACTATGGCTTATGCACAAGTGTAAGCGGTCAACTGATTTATCTAGGTTGAAGAGCAAAGACTCCACCTATTGAGTCGGTACCAATAAAGACATATACCTCATGAATCTAGAATCAATTAAGACAGAAATATATCAAGGCCTTGATATACTCACGGAATGGGCAGTAAGTCCTAAATTTTATGCCCAAATAATGGCTATTTTTCTGGCGGTTACCCTGGCCTGGATTATCGCAAAAATTCTAAAGCGCAATATTGTTTTCCTACACTCTCCGCCTAATAAATCAAGCTCAAAAATTGCCCATGCTTTCCTAAATGCTATTTATAGCGCGCGTGACCTGCTATTTCCTATTTTGGCACTGCTGTTACTTTCAATTTCTGTGCAGACAATTCAAGCACTGGTTGAGCAATCATGGCTGATTATTATTGCTCAAGGTTTAGGCGTTATCTTCTTATTACGCAGAGCCGTTATCCGTTTTATACAAAATGGTTTTATTCGTTCCCTGGCACTCTGGATAGGGATTCCTGTCGCCACATTACATGTATTTGGCTGGCTTGAAAATACCGTTAATTTTTTAGATGGGATTGCTCTGGAAGTTGGTAATATCCGCTTATCTGTTTATGCACTTGCCCGGGTTGTTATTTTCGGGTCAATTTTATTTTGGTTGGGGAAAATATCAAATAAAGCCGGACAAGAAGCCATTCGTAGCCGAGAGAATCTGGACGTGCGTAACCGGGAAGTATTTTCCAAGTTATTTGAAATTGTTTTATTCCTGGTTATCTTTTTATTATTGCTACAAATTGTAGGCATTAATCTCACTACACTTGCTGTATTTGGTGGCGCATTAGGCGTTGGACTGGGTTTTGGCTTACAGCAAATTGCCTCTAACTTTATTTCAGGTATTATTATTTTGCTTGATGGCTCTATCACTGTCGGTGATTATATTGAGCTAGAAGATGGCAGAAGCGGTTATTTAATTGCTTTGAATATGCGTTCTTCCACCATTGAAACTTTTGAAGGTAAAGAGATTGTTGTACCCAACGAGCAATTTATCACTACGGCCTTTACCAACTGGACCCGTAAAGACCCTTACCAACGCTATTGCGTTACCTTTTCAGTGTCTTATCATAGTGATGTTCCGGCTATCCCTGCACTTATTTTAGAGGCGGTTAGAAAACATCCTCAAATTTCAGAAACCCCAGAGCCAGCTGACTGTGAAATTATCGAGTTTGCAGATTCCGGCGTAGTTTTTCAAGTGGAATACTGGATGGAGGGAATTGATGATGGTAAAAACAGGGTGGATTCTGATTTGATGCTGATTATTTGGAATACCTTGAAAGAAAATAATATTTCCATGCCATTTCCGCAACGTGAAGTGCGTATTATAAGCGGTGAGTTGCCTGGCTAATTAATCAGTAGCTTTATGAATTTTTTTATGGATTCGTCTGACGACTAAAGCAACAAGGGTTAATACCACAGGAATTGATAAACCGGTTACTAACACCGGATCCAGATTGATCCAGTCGCTGGTGTTGGCTGCTTTGGTTATAGAACTCATCAAACTAACGATATAGCTGGTGATGGCTACAATAGAAAGACCTTCAACGGTTTCTTGCAAACGTAACTGCATTTTTGCCCGTAGATCCATGGAGGTGAGCAAGGCCTGATTCTGTCGTTCAATAGAAATATCAACCCGGGTGCGGAGTAATTGCCCGGCATTGTTAATACGTTTTGATAGCAGAGAAAATCGTTTGGAGGTGGATTTGCAGGTATCAATAGCGGGTTCCAGCCTTCGCTTCATGAACTCACCAATGGTCTGAATACCCTGAATGCGTACTTCGCGTAAATCTTCAATACGTTGCTCAACCAGGTTGTAGTAGGCGCTGGCTGCCCCAAACCGATAATGATGAATGGAAATATTGTTTTCCACTTCTGCGGCCAGAGTGGTTAATTCATCCAGTAATTCACCATCATTACAGTCTGATTTTGCCATGGTTGAAGTAATTTTTAATAATTGTTTGTCCGTTTTGTTGATTGCAGGTACTAATTGTTTGGCAATGGGGAATGCCAGTAATGCCATGATACGATAAACTTCGATTTCAAATAATCGTTGCAGTAATCGCCCAGCCTGTCCGGATTTTAAATGATAATCAAGGACTAGAAAACGACTAAAACTATCAGCATGTATTTTAAAATCAGTAAAGGCTTGCGCGGCTCCTCCAGTAACTTCAGCACCTACAATGGGATTGCCGGAAAAAAAAGCTGAAATTAATTCGGGACTTGATACACTGGGATGGCTGGCTTTAACAACAGAGGCGTGAATTGCCACTATGATTTTTCCCGGTAACTGGTTCAACCAGTCGATGGGTACCTGCTCAAGTGCCAGTTTTGTAAAAGGTTCTTCTGTACTATTTTGAATATAAAAGGAATAAGCACTAAATTCCGAATGTTGTTCCCAGCGAACCTGAAATGAATCCAGTGTGGCAGTCAGGTGAAATGCATCGTCTTTAGGTGGCGTTAAGCCGTATCTTTCACAAAGTATGGCTAAATGCTTGCGTTCCTGTTTTTTTTCTTCATTCGATAATGTTAAGGCAAGAAAAGAACTTTTTACCGGGAGTGTGAGGATAATAGGCGCACGAGCATGAACCTCATTATGTAACTGAAAGCGTTGGGGGTGATTTTTGGGTAAATGGAATATCTGTGACACAAAGAGAAGTGGATTGATTTAGAATAGAGGTACCCAATAGAGTGCTTGGATGGAAAAAGCCCCGAAACACAATGTGAGAGAACAGGCTGAGGTAGATTTTTTGCAGAAAAAAACATCCATGTATTTTTTTCTTGACAGATTCTCTTACTCGCAGCTATTTCTATCCAGTGCTGAATAAACTGGACAGACTTTTGTATAGCCTGTTGCTACTAGAATGACACCAAGCAGTAACAAGATGATACTCGCAGTAAAAAGAGAAATAAATAATAGAACTGCGCCAGCAATTAAACGTATTTTCTTTTCTTTGTCACCTACATTGATTTCAAACTTAGTTAACCGTTTATAATCAAAGCTCATTCTAACCTCCTTTAATTGTTTTTATGATGCCCACTATGGGCTTTTTTAAATTATCGAACCAACCAACAGTGAGAATTGAATAATACTCAGGTATTATCCAATTCTCTTTCCTAAATATACACAGCTTGTAAAAATGTGCAAGTGATAAAAATGGATAATAATAATTCAATAATAGATTCTTTAAATGACAGCCAGCGTCTAGCGGTATCCGCACCTGACCAGGCCATGCTAATTCTGGCGGGTGCAGGCAGTGGTAAAACCCGTGTTTTAGTGCATAGAATAGCCTGGCAGATACAGCTTCAAGGGCTTTCCATTCATAATATTTTGGCCGTGACTTTTACCAATAAAGCGGCTAAAGAGATGCGTGGGCGGATAGAAGACTTATTAGAAATCTCAGCAAATGGTATGTGGATAGGCACCTTTCACGGCTTGGCGCATCGTTTATTGCGACGTCATGCAAAACAGGCAAAATTACCCGATACTTTTCAGGTCATAGATTCTGATGATCAGTTACGGGTGATTAAGCGCTTAGTCAAAAGCCTGAATATTGATGATTCAAAATGGCCGCCCAAGCAAGTCATGTGGTTTATTAATGGGCAAAAGGATGAGGGTGTTCGGGCAAGGCATATGCAGGAACCCGCTGACATATATAAACGTACCATGCTGATACTTTATAAAGCCTATGAAGCAATTTGTGATAGATCGGGTTTAGTCGATTTTGCTGAATTGTTACTCAGGGCGCATGAATTACTGCGTGATAATGACGATGTATTGCAATTTTATCAGGATAGATTTAAACAAGTCCATGTCGATGAATTTCAGGATACTAACACTATCCAATATGCCTGGTTACGATTACTCACAGAGGGTAAGGATAATTTGTTTGTAGTGGGTGATGATGATCAATCTATTTATGGCTGGCGCGGGGCTAAAATAGAAAACTTGCAACGATTTCAAACAGATAACCCTAATCATCAAGTCATTAAGCTAGAGCAAAATTATCGCTCAACAGGCAATATTCTTAAATCTGCCAATGCCCTGATTGATAATAATGAGTCAAGAATGGGTAAGGAATTATGGACAGATTCTGGGGATGGTGAACTTATTTCCTTGTATGCTGCATTCAATGAGCAGGATGAGGCGTATTTTGTGGTTGAAAAAATCAGAAAATGGGTCAGCGAAGGCGAGTTGCGACAGGATGTAGCCATTTTATACCGATCCAATGCGCAATCCAGACAATTTGAAGAAAAGTTGATGAATACTGGGACACCCTACCGGGTTTACGGGGGCTTGCGCTTCTTTGAGCGGATGGAAATTAAAAATGCGCTGGCTTATTTACGGATTATCTCTAATCGTAATGATGATGCTTCCTTTGAAAGAGTTGTTAATACACCAACCCGAGGTATTGGCAATAAAACCATTGATGAAATTCGTTTATTAGCCAGAGATCAGCAAATTTCATTGTGGCAGGCAGCTATTGCATTAATCAATCAAAATTGTTTGACAGCACGGGCATCGAATGCCTTAAAATCATTTCTGGACTTGATTAAACAACTGGATAGTGAGGCTAAAGATAAAGACTTATTTGAAAAAGTTATATTGATTGTCGAAAAAAGTGGCCTGATCGCCTTGTATAAAAAAGAAAAGGGAGAAAAAGGGGAAGCCAGAATAGAAAACCTGGAAGAACTGGTCAATGCAGCGCGTTCGTTTGATTTTGAGGAAGACAATGAAGAAAACCTGAATGAGCTGGATATGTTTCTGGCACATGCTGCTTTGGAAGCGGGTGAAATGCAAGGCAATGACTATGAGGATTGTGTGCAGTTAATGACATTGCATTCTGCTAAAGGTCTGGAATTTAAGCTGGTTTTTTTAGTCGGACTGGAAGAGGGCTTGTTTCCATCACAACAATCCATTAATGATATAGGACGGCTGGAAGAGGAGCGCAGGCTCTGTTATGTGGGGATAACTAGAGCCATGCAACAGCTATATTTGATCCATGCTGAATCTCGACGTTTATATGGAAAAGAAACCTATCCCAGTCCCTCTCGTTTTTTAAAAGAAATTCCGGCTGAATTTATTCAAGAAGTCAGAATTCGAGCTAATGTAAGTCGTCCCGTGGCAAGCAAACAGTACAAGTCATCTTCTATACAACAGCAAAGCACTTATAAATTAGGACAACGAGTCAGTCATGCAAAATTTGGAGAGGGTGTGGTATTACAAATGGAAGGTGAGGGTACACAAGAAAGGGTACAAATTAATTTTCAAAATGCGGGCTTAAAATGGTTAATGCTGTCTTATGCAAAGCTTGCTGTGTTGTAATTTAGGGTTATGAGTAATTTATCTGAGTAACGGAGAATGTAATGAGCTGGAGAGAAAGAGAACAAGAAGAGCTTTATAGTGATGAGGAGGCGGAACTGCGTTTAAAAGATGAGCTGCCTCACTGGTTTTTGGAAAAAGGCTGGATTAGGCGAAAATATAAAACCAGCGGCTGGAAAGGGACTTTAATGGTGGTTAATACTGTAGGGCATCTTGCTGAAGCGGCTTTTCATCATCCTGATTTAACGGTGTCTTATGCTTTTGTGACTGTTAAATTAATGAACCATGCGGCTAAAGGGATCACCAATAAGGATTTTGAGTTAGCCAAAAAAATAGAAGAAGTGATTATGTGGCAACCTGGCAAGAACGGGGGTGCATTGGAAGGCACGCCTAATGACCCCAGGTTTAAATATATAAAATACGATTAAGATGGGCTTTTCCACTAGGAGGCTGTCCGAGAATAGAAGTCGTAGCGAGGGGAAGCTATTTTGAGTCGGTTTTTTTGATTTTTTGAGGCGAATAGCAGGCTCTTTAACGAAAAAAATCGGGAAATCCGGCCAAAATCAGCTTTTCCGCAGTAGACTTTCTATTCTCGGACAGCCTCCTAGGAGGCTGTCCGAGAACAAGAGTTTAGAAGGATGGCTATGCTAATAAAAAGG
>CAZDMC010000129.1:0-6039 GCA_964506335.1 uncultured Methylomarinum sp.
GCAATTGGCAGTGGCGTAGTAGATCTTGAACAGGTTCTTAGTGATGTTCCCATCTTTATAATATTAGCGTAAGCGCTTATTAAAGCACGTACTTGCCCTATTTAGCAGACTCTGATTTTTTAATATTCCAAGGCAATAACGCTTCAATATCTTCCACAGACTCAGCATAACGAAGAGCGGAACCCAAGACTATCTCTTATTACGCAGATAAATACAAAATAAGAAATGAGGCGATAGTTAATGCTTATGCGAGTAGTGGATATAGCTTAAAACAATTAGGAGATTATTTTAAATTACATTACTCGACAGTGAGTGGGATTATAAAGAATCATAGATCAAAGACCTACCCCCCCTGAATGTTAAAGCCCCGCCCCCTTTCTGTACTAACGGACTAATGCCTTTGCAAAATGAGTTCTAACACCATTTTACTGCCAAAATAAGCAAGTAGCAGTGAAGCAAAGCCGATCAAAGTCCATTGAATGGCTGTTTGTCCCCTCCATCCATAACGGATGCGACCATAAAGTAATGCCGAAAAAATCAACCATGCAAAAATAGATAAGACTGTTTTATGTACAAGTTGTTGGGCAAATAAGTCATCAATAAAGATGAATCCGCTGAGCAGAGAAACTGTCAGAAAAATAACCCCTGTACTAATGAGCTGAAATAACAGCGACTCCATAGTTTGTAATGGTGGCAGGGTCAGAATGATTTTTCGAGGCGGGTGTTTTCTAAGCTGTTGTTCCTGGACAGATAAGAAAATAGCCTGCAATGCGGCAATGTTCAATAAACTAAAAGCAATGATTGAGCTAAAGATGTGAGCACCCATTTTCCAGTTATAGTTAGCAATGGCTTGATCTGTACTCGGATAGATAAGTGCCAGCGTCAGCATTAATATAGCAATGGGGAAAATGGCAACGCCAAGCTTGTCAATGGGTTTGCTCAGACTTACCAGTAGCAATAAAAGCGCAATAATTGAGGAAATAGTGGAGCCAATGCTGAAAAAACCAAAATCCAGGGTGTTTTTTTGAACCGATGTTATAGCAATGTAAGTAAAATGTGCAACAACAGCTATCCATCCGGGAATGATAGATTGAATATGTGATTTTTCCTTGATAATATCTTTAGATAACAACACGGTACTTATTACATAACAGCCAATAGATAAGATGCCAATAGCCAGGGATGTCATAATATTCTCTGTTTTTTATATTCAGTAAATTGATCAAGTAAGTCGCTAACAATTCACAGTAAAAAACCGCAACTGTTGCTATAAGAAGACTATGTTAATATAACCGATTACCAAGTCATAGTGTTAAAACTCGGGCTTACTTAAATTTACAGCATCTGTTCAGCAAAATTATATTGAGTAGATACCAATCTTACAATGAAATAACAAAATGTTTGATAATTTAACCGACCGCTTAAGCAGTACCCTTAAAAATTTAAAAGGCAAAGGCAGACTGACCGAGAGTAATATTAAGGATACGCTGAGTGAAGTGCGTATGGCTTTGCTGGAAGCTGATGTGGCTTTGCCTGTTGTTACTGATTTTATTGAACAGGTCAAAGAGGGTGCTTTAGGTAAGCAGGTTCAATCCAGCTTAAATCCAGGGCAGGCATTAACTAAGTTAGTTCAGGCTGAGTTAGTTAAAGTCATGGGGGAAGCGAACCAGGAACTAAACCTGAAAACCAATCCACCGGCTATTATTTTAATGGCAGGCCTGCAAGGAGCAGGAAAAACAACCACGGTTGCCAAATTAGGCCGATGGTTAAAAGAATCTAAAAAGAAAAAAGTCGGAGTAGTGAGTGCCGATATTTATCGCCCCGCTGCAATCAAACAATTACAAACACTGGCGGAAGACACAGAACTAGTGTTTTTTGATAGCGACACATCACAAAAACCGGTTGATATTGCCTTAAATGCCATTGAGGCAGCCAAAAAGCAATTTCTTGATGTGCTTATTGTTGATACCGCAGGTCGGTTGCATGTTGACAACGAAATGATGGATGAGATTAAAGCCTTACATGCGGCGATTAATCCCATTGAAACATTATTTGTTGTGGATAGCATGACAGGTCAGGATGCAGCCAAAACCGCTAAGGCTTTTAATGATGCATTAGCTTTGACCGGGATAGTGTTGACTAAAGCGGATGGTGATGCCAGAGGGGGGGCTGCATTATCGATCCGACATATTACCGGTAAGCCCATTAAATTCATTGGCATGGGTGAAAAAACCGATGCCCTGGAGCCATTTTATCCCGAGAGAATTGCTTCCCGAATTTTAGGTATGGGCGACATGCTTTCTCTGATTGAAGAGATTGAGCAAAAAGCCGATAAGAAAAAAGCGGCACAACTGGCTAGAAAAGTCCGCAAAGGCAAAGGTTTTGATTTTAACGATTTTAAAGACCAATTGTTGCAAATGGAGAAAATGGGCGGGGTCAGTGCCATGATGGATAAATTGCCGGGTATGGGAAACATCTCTCAGGAGACAAAAAATAAAATCAATGATAAAGAATTGTCCAGGCAAATTGCTGTAATAAATTCAATGACACTTAAGGAAAGGCGCTACCCTGAGTTAATTAAAGGCAATCGAAAAAAGCGGATCGCAGCCGGTTGTGGTCAGGAATTACAGGATGTTAACCGGATGTTAAAGCAGCATAAGATGATGCAGAAAATGATGAAGAAATTTTCTAAAGGTAATGCGGCAAATATGGTTCGAGGCATTAAAAATAATATGCGCGGCATGAGGATGTAGAGGTAGGATCGCTCCTTATTCATTTTTCCAGGTTCTAAGAGAATGTGCTCCAATTATTCACAAACAATAGCTAATGTGCCGCGCTAGACAAATTCCACATCGGTAAAAAGATACCTAATGCCAGTACCAGTACCATAATGCCAATCACCACAATTAAAAATGGTTCAATAACACTGGCAAGGTTTTGTAATTCTGCTTTAATTTCACTTTCATAAAAATCAGCTACTTCCAGTAACATATCGCTGATATTGCCTGTTTCTTCGCCGACTATAATCATTTGTACCACCAGTGGGGGGAATAGGCCGATACTCATGGCCATACGGCTGATGCTATCGCCTTTTTCAATGCCAACCCTCATTTTATCCAGTTTTGAACCAATATAGACATTACCGATAGCGTTAGAAACAATGGTAATTCCCTGAATTAGCGGAACACCAGAACTCAATATCATCGCAAATGAGCGAGAGAAGCGTTCCATTGTAGCCCGGTGAATAATACTGCCTACAGCCGGTATTTTTAATAAGTACTGATCTTTTAGCAGATGACCCTCAGGTGACTTTATATATTGCGACAGGGTAAAGCCTATGACAATGAATCCGGCCAATAGATGAGGCCAAAAATCAACCGTAAAATCAGAAACTCCCATGAGTAGTTTAGTTTGCCAGGGTAACTCTGTGCCCATTTTGTCGAACACGCCTTTAAATGCTGGAATCACATAAATATTGACAATAATCATTGCAATACTAATGGCTATGATCACCATAGTAGGGTAACGAAGTGCAGCTTTTATACTACTTTCAGTTTCTTTTTCTCGTTCCAGGTATTGTGAGATTTGCAGAAACCCCTGGTCAAGTCTCCCCGTTTCTTCTCCAACATTAATAATACTGACAAAAAGATGGGCGAATATTTTAGGGTGTTGTGCCATAGCCTGGCTAAGGGTTGATCCAGCTTCCAGGTCTTTCGAGATATTCTCAAGCGCATCGGATAATGCTGTGTTACGGGTTGAATCTTTAAGTGTCTGCATGGCTCTGATAAGGGGAACACCCGCTTTGGTCAGGCTATACATTTGTCGGCTAAACAACATTAAATCATCAGTATTCAGACTTCTTATGGCTTGCCATTGATTGAATTGCTCAACAATGTCTGTTTTAGCAGCGTGTTGTTTAATAGAAATCGGTGTTAAGTTCTTCTCTAATAAAAGTTTAGCTACTGTATTCTGGGTATCAGCAGTGATAATGCCTTCAGCCAGTTTGCCTGCATTATTGCGGGCTTTATATTGATAATTTGGCAATTTAGATTCCTGAACCTGTAATGCGTATCACTTCATCCAGGGTAGTAATCCCTTGGCGTACAAAATCAATGGCACATTCAGAAAAGGGCTTGAATCCCTTAGTGTCTTTTGCCGCCTGGGTAAATGTGGCTGAGTCGTTAGCGCGTAAAGCGTTTAAGGTTTGATCGTGCATTTCCAACAGTTCATAAACACCAATTCGGCCTTTGTAGCCTGAGTGGTTACAATGATTACAACCTGTTCCGCGTTTAAAATCAATGCTGTTACTTTCAATATTGAAAGTGTCTTTCAGCCAGATTTTGTGTGTGTCTTCAAGTTTTTCATCTGTAGCACAGCGAGCACAAATTCGTCTGACCAGGCGTTGTGCAATAATGACTTTTAGGGCGCTGGCTAAAATATAACCTTCAACGCCCATATCTAGCAGACGTGTCGCTGTTTCTACTGCACCATTGGTATGCAAAGTAGAAAAAACCAGATGCCCGGTGATAGAAGCTCTGATGGCTATTTCAGCTGTTTCGGTATCCCGCATTTCTCCGACCAGAATAACATCGGGGTCTTGTCGTAAAGCAGAACGCAGCACACTGGCAAAAGAAAAACCTATTTTTTCATTAACTTGTGACTGATTAATCCGTGGAAGATTGTATTCCACAGGGTCTTCCGCAGTAATTATTTTAGTGTCTGCTTTATTAACTTCAGATAATGCTGCGTAAAGGGTGGTGGTTTTACCACTGCCGGTCGGCCCTGTTACCAGTATTAAACCGTGAGGGTTTTTAATATGAGCTCTAAAGTTACTCAGAATATTTTCAGGAATCCCTAGTTTATCTAGATCTAGCAAGCCCTGGGAATGGTCAAGCAAACGCATGACGATGGACTCACCATGACTGACAGGTAAAGTAGATAATCTAATGTCGAGCATTTTTCCTTTAACTCGAATGCTGAAGCGACCATCCTGAGGCAATCTTTTTTCAGAAATATTCAAGCCAGACATCAGCTTTAAGCGCACTACCAGTGCCGATGCAATTTTAACTTCATTTAGAATATGTTCATTTAAAACACCATCTACACGCTGTCTGATACGGAGGACTTTTTCATCAGGTTCTATGTGAATATCTGAAGCATTGACTTGAGCAGCATCTTCAAAAATAGATTGTAAAAGTTTAACCACGGGTGCTTCGGAAACTTCATTAGATGTTATCAGAGAATTGAAATCAAAATCATTATCTGCTAATTCTTCCTGTAATTGTTCCGCCAGGTTACTGATTTCATCCGTACGTCTATAGCTTTGATCAATAACATTTAATAAATCATTTTCTCTGACTACAGCCTGACGGATTCTTTTTTTCAAGATGCGAGTAAGCTCATCGAGCCCCATTAAATCAGTAGGATCAGCCATTGCCAATAACACATCATGTTTATTATTTTCTAATAAAAGGACTCTAAAACGGCGAGCAAGACTTTCTGGTAACTCATTAACCACTTTATCATCACGCTGATAATGACTGATGTCTATAAAGGGTATTTGCAGTTGTCTGGAAAGAAAATTAAGTAAATCCGTTTCGCTAATGAAATTGAGGTCAAGCAGTGTTTTACCTAATTTTCTTCCTGTTTTCTTTTGCTCTGCCAATGCGGCCATGAGTTGTTCGTGAGTGATGATGCGGTTTTGAACCAGTAAATCACCGATACGAATTTTTTGGGGGGGAGGCATAATATAAAATGAAGTTAGGTATTAAGGCTTTGTCCAATATAGGGCACTATAATGCAAATTTGGAGTTAAAAAAAATAAATTGCCATGACTGGACTCTAAGTATTTGATTTTATGTGGTCATTTTTAGCGCTTAATTCGCATTATAGCCACTTTTAAGATAATGTTTTAATTGTCGACTGGATAAAAGTATAGCGCGCTGTTTTGTCACCAGGCACACTAAATGCAACTGATTGTGAACCTTCTAAAAAGGTTTGTAGTTCTTGAGTGTTTTTTAAATCTTTAAGATTCATGAT
>CAZDMC010000130.1:0-6033 GCA_964506335.1 uncultured Methylomarinum sp.
TTACTATGGCTTATGCACAAGTGTAAGCGGTCAACTGATTTATCTAGGTTGAACACCAGTATTACACTCCTTCCTCTAAATACACATTCTGCTTATTCCCATTTTTTATTTCCCTTGTGATAAGAGGATTTTATGATTTTACCCTACAAAGCCACCACATTTTTTATGTTACTGGTTTTATCCAGTATCATTAACGCTGATCATACAAATTTATTAACACTGCAATCAGCGATTGATATTGCTGTACAAGATAATCCCAGCCTAGCACAAATTCAGGCACGCTCTGAAGCCATGGCGGCTATACCACCACAGGTTGGTACTTTACCTGATCCTGTCATTAGTTTTAACGCTTTAAATTTACCCGTCGACACTTTCGATATTCGCCAAGAAAATATAACCCAAATGCAGGGAGGCATTTCTCAGGACATTCCTTTCTTTGGTAAGCTCGCTTTGCGGGAACAGGTTGCCACTTTTCAAGCAGAAGCGGCAACACATGATGTAACCGAAGCTCGTTATCGTCTTTTACGAGATGTTAAAAAGACCTGGTGGACGCACTTTTATCTGAATCGGGCTTTAGAAATTATCATCGTAAACCAAAATCTGTTACGCCAATTCGTTAAAATTGCTCAAACAAAATATGAGGTAGGGGAAGGTTTGCAGCAAGATGTGTTACTGGCTCAACTGGAATTATCAAAATTATTAGATACTGAAATCCGTTTGACAGGTGCTATAGACAAAGTCAAAGCACATCTGAATGCCATGCTTAACCAACCGGCAAACCATGCGTTCAAAATTCCCGCACAAACTCAGGAAGAGCTGCCAACGCTTCAAAAAGAAGCACTGTTATTTGAATATGCCGAAAAATATCGTGCTTTATTGGCTTCCAGACGAGAATCCATTCATGCCGCTCAATCTCGCCTTGATCTGGCTAAAAAAGATTTTTTTCCTGATTTTAAAGTAAGTGCTTTTTATAGCGGCCGTGATGACACACAGGCTGGACGGGAACGTGCCGATCTTCTCAGTTTAAAGCTCAGTATGAATGTACCCATTTTTGCTGCAACTAAACAACAAAAAGCCGTTGATCAGCGCAGTAGTGAACTGATGCAGCAACGCTATGCCTTGCAAGATCAATGGAATAATGTCAGAGCTGAAATATCAGCGGCCTATAGTGAGTTTCATCAAACTAAAAATCAGGTAGTGTTATTTAAAAGCGGCATTATTCCACAAGCCAGACAAACTGTTGCCTCCATGTTGGCTGGTTATCAAGTCAATAAGGTTGATTTTTTAAATCTGGTGCGTAGCCAAATTACTTTATATAACTATGAAACTCAATATTGGAAAGCTTTAACTCAAGCCAATCAAGCAATGGCTCAATTAACCGCCATGGTTGGCAGGGAAGAAATTTATGAATAAGTCTGTGTTGATTATTGCTCCTCTCATGCTGATAACGGGATTAGTTGGTGGTTATTGGTTAGCTAATTTAAAGCAAGCAAACGTGGAACTTGACGCTAGTTCTGAACAAAGAAAAATTCTGTTTTATCGTAACCCAATGAATCCCACTGTGACCTCACCCGTTCCAGCAAAAGATTCAATGGGCATGGATTATATCGCAATCTATGTAGAAGATAGTGATAATGCAAAAACAGCGGCTGGTATCGTTATAATTGATAGTGTCACCATACAAAATATCGGTGTGCGTACCACTAAAGCCGTTCAAGCCACACTGTCTCATATAGTGCGCGCCGTAGGGAGAGTCGCTTATAATGAAGAACGCATAGTGCGTTTACACCCAAAAACTGAAGGTTGGATTGAAAAGCTGAATATTGATAAAACCGGACAGTGGGTCAAACAAAACACGGATTTATTAAGTATTTATTCACCGCAATTAGTTGCCAGTCAACAAGAATATATTCTGGCGTTAAATAACCTGAAAGCATTGGAGAATAGTCCGATTGATGACATTCGACAGGGAGCGGAACAACTGGTTAAGAGTTCTCGTGAACGGTTAAAGTTACTGGATGTTCCAGCGCATCAATTGCGGGAATTACAACGTAGCCATAAAGTTAAAAAAAGCCTGCATATTCACGCTCCTGCAGATGGCATTGTAATGAAAATTGGTGCTCGCGAAGGCCAGTATGTCACACCGTCAACTGAAATCTACATGATTGCTGATTTACGCAAAATCTGGGTTTATGCCTATATTTATGAATATGAACTTCCCTGGGTCAAAGAAGGTGATCCCGTAGAAATGCAATTGGCCGGTATACCGGGTAAAACCTTTAACGGGCACCTAGCTTATATATACCCTTATGCTGAGGCTAAAACTCGCACCATTAAAGTGCGGTTAGTGTTTGATAACGCCGAATTGCTGTTAAAACCGGAGATGTTTGCCGAAGTCACTATTCATGCGAGAAAACAAGTGCATGCGGTAGTGATTCCATCTGAAGCGGTGATTCGTTCTGGATTACGTAATCAGGTTTTTGTGGTGCGAGCACCTGGCAAATTTGAACCCAGGCTGGTGACACTCGGATTGACCACAAATGGAAAAGTGGCTGTTTTAAAAGGTATTCAGGCCGGTGAAGAAGTTGTCATTTCATCACAGTTTTTAATCGATTCAGAATCCAAACTGCGTGAAGCGACGGCAAAAATGTTGCAAACCCTAGATGATAAGGCTAATCAGGTGGAAATGAACCACCAACAAGAAATGTCTGCTGATTCAGCAATGAAAGATATGAATCATCCAATGGAGATTCAACATGATTAGTTCCATTATTGAAAGTTCGATTAAAAACCGCATACCAGTACTTATTATGGCACTATTGCTAGCTTTTGGTGGCTACTGGTCATACAAAAATATGCCACTTGATGCTATTCCCGACTTGTCAGATGTACAGGTTATCGTCTTTACTGAATTTCCTGGGCAATCCCCTCAGGTTGTTGAAGATCAGGTGACCTATCCTTTAACCACTGCCATGCTGGCGGTGCCTTATTCAAAAATCGTTCGTGGTTATTCTTTTTTTGGCCTTTCTTTTGTTTATATTATTTTTGAAGACGACACGGATCTTTATTGGGCACGTTCTCGTGTTCTGGAATCGCTGAATCATGTCAGTGGTGATTTACCGGAAGGCATAACCCCAACATTAGGCCCTGATGCAACGGGCGTAGGCTGGGTTTACCAATATGCACTGATTGATAAAACGGGCAAACATGATTTAGCACAATTACGTTCAATACAAGACTGGTATTTACGCTATCCATTACAAACCGTTAAAGGGGTCTCTGAAGTTGCCTCTATAGGTGGTTTCGTCAAACAATACCAGATTGAAGTGGATCCGAATGCTTTACAGGCATACAACATTCCCTTGTCTAAGGTTAAACAGGCAATTAAACGTTCAAATAATGATGTGGGTGGGCGGTTAATAGAAATGGCGGAAACCGAATATATGGTGCGAAGCTTAGGTTATATTCGCTCTGTAACTGATTTAAATAGCATTCCTGTTGGCGTTGATGCTAACGGTACGCCAATACGCCTACAAGATATCGCCCATGTTCATTTAGGCCCTGAATTACGGCGAGGTCTTGTTGAATTAAACGGCGAAGGTGAAGTTGCTGCCGGTATCATCATTATGCGGTTTGGCGAAAATGCGCAGGCAACCATCAGTGCTGTTAAAGCCAAGCTGGAAGAACTTAAAAAGGGACTGCCTCCAGGGGTTGAAATTATCCCTGTTTATGATCGCAGTGATTTAATTGGCCGAGCAATCGACACATTGAATACGGCATTGATACAGGAACTCATTATTGTCAGTGTGTTAGTTGGGCTGTTTTTATTACATTTACGATCGTCACTAGTGATTGTTATCAGTTTGCCACTCGGTATATTGATTGCTTTTATCATCATGCGTTTGCAGGGTTTAAATGCCAATATTATGTCACTGGGTGGTATTGCTATCGCCATTGGGGATATGGTTGATGGGGCTATTGTGATGATTGAAAATGCGCATAAACATTTAGCAGAAATGCGCGAAAAAAAAGGAAGAGATTTAACCTCTGAAGAGCGCTGGCAAGCAATTCGTGAAGCATCTAGCGAAGTAGGACCTGCTTTATTTTTCTCATTATTAATTATTACGGCCTCATTTATCCCAATTTTAACCATGCAAGCACAGGAGGGACGCTTATTTAGCCCCCTTGCTTTTACCAAATCATATGCTATGGGTGCTGCGGCTATTTTAACAGTCACCGTTGTGCCTGTTTTATTAGGCTATTTTATTCGCGGAAAAGTCATTCCCGAGCATAAAAACCCGATTAATCGTGGCTTGCATTTTTTGCATACCCCTGTTTTAAATGCTGCTATGCGTTTTCGTAGTATCACCTTGATTATAGCCGCCTTATTATTAGGCTCAATGCTTTACCCTTTATCTAAAATCGGCAGTGAATTTATGCCGCCTCTGGATGAAGGAGATATTCTCTATATGCCCACCACATTCCCTGGTATATCCATTACTAAAGCCAGGGAGTTATTACAACAAACTGATAAGATTTTAAAAACCTTCCCAGAAGTTCATCTTGTTTTTGGTAAAGTCGGACGCGCTGAAACAGCAACCGATTCAGCCCCTTTATCGATGATGGAAACCACCATTCGCTTAAAACCCAAGGAACAATGGCCTGACCCCGATAAAACCACCCAGCAATTAATGAGAGAAATGGATAAGGCCATCCAGTTTCCAGGGGTTGCCAATGCCTGGACGATGCCGATTAAAACCCGTATAGATATGTTATCAACAGGGATTAAAACACCTATTGGCATTAAAGTTGCAGGCCCTGACCTGAATGTATTGCAACAGATATCAGAGCAAATAGAACGGGCAATGAAAACCCTGCCAGAAACCACCTCGGCTTTTGGTGATCGTGCTGTAGGTGGCTATTATATGGATTTTGATATAAACCGTGAAGCTGCCGCACGTTATGGTTTAACAGTGGGCGATATCCAGGATGTGATTCAAACTGCCATAGGCGGCATAAATATTACCGAAACTGTCGAAGGACTTGAGCGTTATCCGGTCAACTTGCGCTACCCGCGTGAACTTCGAGATAATATGGAAAGCTTGAAACGGGTATTAATTCCGACACCGACGGGGAGTCAAATCCCTCTGGCATTAGTTGCTGAATTAAAATTAAGACGAGGCCCTCCCTCCATTAAAAGTGAAAATGCACGGCCTAATGCCTGGATTTATGTGGATATCAGCACCACGGATATTGGAGGTTTCGTTAGCAAAGCCAAAAATGTATTAGCAGAACAAGTTAAAATTCCTGCTGGTTATACTGTTACCTGGTCGGGTCAGTTTGAACATATGGAACGCGCAGCTAAACGCCTGAAAATCGTTGTACCTATCACTTTATTAGTCATCTTCTTTTTACTTTATCTCACTTTTGGCAATATAACTGAACCCGTTATTGTGATGTTCACCGTTCCCTTTGGTTTAATTGGTGGCGTTTGGCTGGTTTATTTCTATGGTTTTAATTTATCGGTTGCTGTTTATGTCGGATTTATCGCCTTGGCGGGTACTGCGGCAGAAACAGGCGTGATGGTGCTCAATTTTATTGATATTGAAGTAGCTAAGTTACGTCAGCGTAAACAACGGCTGTTAACCTCTCTGGAAATTAGTGAAGCCGTAGCAGCAGCAACCGCTTTGCGCGTTCGTCCTGTCGTCATTACCGCCTTTTCAACCATGATTGGGTTAGTGCCCATTATGCTGAGTGATGGTACCGGTGCCGATGTTACACAAAGGATCGCCGCACCTGTCCTGGGAGGAATGACTACAGTATTGTTATTGAGTTTACTGGTTTTTCCTGTCATTTACAGCGTGGTATTAGAGCGTCAAGAATGGCAAAAAAGACGACAGATTGAGTTTGTGGGAGAAAAATGATAAGGGTAATTATTTTCAAGGCGTATTCATTAGGATGCCGCTATTAATTCATAATATTCATCATCCTAGAAAAATCAGTTGAGCACGGATTTTGTGGAAAATCTGGGCG
>CAZDMC010000131.1:0-6023 GCA_964506335.1 uncultured Methylomarinum sp.
TTCCTGTCAACTCGGCATTCTCTGGGTGCGTAGCGAAGCGGAGCACCCTGAGAACTATTACTTATCAAGTCAATTCGCCCTGATAATATAATATTACCCTGTAAACTTGGAAAATAGACCTGATATTCTAATATCAGGTAAAATTCACCTGATAATTTGTAAAACATTAAAAATATTTTACCGTAAATAATATAGCAATATTCACGCCATGATTATAGGATACTGATTATATAGGTTTATTTTTTATAGTATTTTTTGGTTTGTAAAGAATGCTGACGTTTGTTGGTTTTTACTTGGGAAAAGTCTATGTCGACTCAAAAAAATGGTAAATTGCTGGATGATGTGAGTCGGGTTATGCGTCTTAAGCATTATTCTATCCATACTGAAAGAACCTATTCAAGCTGGATTAAGCAGTTTGTAAAGTTTCATAAAATGCAGGATAAATCTGAGTTAATTGCTGAGCCTGAACGAAAAGTTGAGATGTTTTTGAGTTATTTAGCTGTTCAAAGAAATGTTTCTGTCTCCACACAAAATCAAGCTATGAATGCTTTGGTTTTTTTGTATAAAAGAGTTTTGGATCATCCGCTAGAGAAGACTGTTGATGCGGTTCGTTCTACAAAAAATAAAAAAATTCCCGTAGTTTTAACTCAGGATGAGGTTAAGAAAATTCTAACCTTACTTGAAGGAACGCCTCAATTAATGGTGAAATTACTTTATGGCAGTGGACTTAGAATTTCAGAGGTTCTTAGATTGCGTGTTCAAGATATTGACTATGATTACAAGCAGATTACTGTTCGTTCGGGGAAAGGTAATAAAGATAGAGTAACCACGTTCTCAACTAGTTTAATGTCTCCGCTTAAGGCGCATTTGTTACGCGTTAAATTAATTCATGATAAGGATTTAGCTGACGGATTTGGTTCGGTCTATTTACCTTATGCCTTAAGCAGGAAATATCCGAATGCTGATAAAGAATGGGGTTGGCAGTATGTTTTTCCGGCTAATAATTTATCGATTGATCCCCGATCCAAAATCAGGCGACGACATCATGCTGATCAATCTGTTGTTAATAAAGCGATAAAAATAGCTGTAAAGAAACTGGACATTATTAAAAGAGTGAGTGCCCATACTTTTCGACATAGCTTTGCGACCCACCTTTTACAGAGAGGAACTGATATTCGTACTATTCAAGTTTTATTAGGACATAGTGATTTAGAAACTACAATGATTTACACTCATGTGTTAAATCAAGGTGGAGAGGGTGTTGTTAGCCCCTTGGATGATTTGGGAATATGATTTGGCGAGATATTTTTCTGTTGTTTACAAGATGTTTGATAAGGGGTCGAATCTATGTATTTATCTAAAAATATGCAGCTCGTATGATGTTTGCGTAATTCGGGAGATTGGACGGTAAAGAACCCCGTATTACACTTCGTTTCATGCGCGCTACCTATTCTAAAAACATCAAGCAAAGCAAAATTGACAGTCCCGTATAAAAAACTGATGTTTATCTCCTGAAAATCAAAATTTAGGTTCAATGTATGAATTTGGAAAATAACAAGACCATGAAAAGGATAGGAAATTATGGCATAATATAGGGTTCATTTTTGTTGCGCTAATCATTAAACTTCATGTCGATAAGAAAAATTCTTGTTACCAGTGCCTTGCCTTATGCCAATGGCCCCATTCATTTAGGCCATCTGGTTGAATATATTCAAACCGATATCTGGGTTCGTTTTCAAAAACAAAGAAATAATACTTGTTATTACATCTGTGCAGATGATGCCCATGGCACACCGATTATGCTACGCGCTGATGGTGAGGGTATTAGCCCTGAACAACTCATTGCTCAGGTAGAACAGGAACATCGGGCTGATTTTGATGATTTTGGGGTAATGTTTGACAATTATCACAGCACCCATTCTGAAGAAAACAAACATTTATCCGAATTAATATACACGCGTCTACGCGATGCCGGTCATATTAGTCAACGTACTATTACCCAGGCCTTTGACCCTGTAAAAAACATGTTTTTGCCGGATCGCTTTATTAAAGGCGACTGTCCAAAATGTGATGCTAAAGAGCAATATGGCGATAATTGCGAAGCCTGTGGTGCCACCTATTCGCCCACTGAATTAAAAAATGCAGTGTCTGTTATTTCCGGTGAAAAACCGATAGAAAAGGATTCTGAACATTATTTTTTTAATCTGGCTGATTTTTCTGAGATGCTAAAAAGCTGGACGACTGCAGAAAAACACTTACAAGTCGAAGTCAGAAATAAAATGGCAGAATGGCTAGAAAACGGTCTGCAACAATGGGATATTTCTCGTGACGCACCTTATTTTGGCTTTGAAATTCCTGATGCACCTGGCAAGTACTTTTATGTCTGGATGGATGAACCGGTGGGTTATATGGCCAGTTTTAAAAACTTTTGTGACAAACAGAAGCTGGATTTTGACGAATTTTGGGGGCAAGATAGCGATATAGAGCTTTATCATTTCATCGGTAAAGATATTATCTACTTCCATGCTCTATTCTGGCCTGCCATGTTAAGTGGTGCTGGTTTTAGAACCCCGAGTGCTGTTTTTGCACACGGGTTTTTAACCGTTAATGGCGAAAAAATGTCTAAATCGCGTGGCACTTTTATTAAAGCGCGTACTTATTTAGAGCATCTTAATCCTGAATATCTGCGTTATTATTTTGCCGCTAAATTAACAAACGGCATTGATGACTTAGACCTTAATTTTGACGACTTTAGCCAACGCGTTAATTCTGATCTAGTCGGAAAAGTAGTTAATATAGCCAGTCGCTGCAGTGGTTTTATTAAAAAACGCTTTGCCGGAAATTTATCGCCCACTTGCTCAGAACCCGAATTATTCCAGCACTTTGTTGATGCTAACACCGGCATAGCTGAGTTGTACGAAAACCGCGAGTTTGGCAAAGCCATGCGTGAAATCATGGCACTGGCCGATAAAGCCAATCAATATATTGATGAGAAAAAGCCCTGGCTTATCGCTAAAGAAGAAAACAAAGACGCAGAATTACATGATATATGTTCCGTGGGCATTAATTTGTTTCGACTCTTGATTGCTTATTTAAAGCCGGTCATTCCTGCATTAGCAGAAAATGCAGAAAGTTTTTTAAATATAGAATCTCAAGCATGGCCAGATCAAGCACAGCCTTTACTCGATCATGCTATCAATAAATTTAAACCCTTAATGACCCGGGTTGAAGCTGATAAGATTGAGGCGATTATTGAAGCATCTAAAGATAACCTGCAAAAAACAGCAAGCCCTAAAGCAAAACAGTTTGAAGCCATCGCCGATACCATTGAATTTGATGACTTTGCCAAAATTGACTTGCGTATTGCTAAAATCATCAAAGCAGAACATGTCGAAGGTGCAGAAAAATTATTGCAATTAACCGTAGATATTGGTGATGAAACCCGTAACATCCTGGCAGGTATCATATCCGCTTATGCCCCCGAAGATTTAACCGGAAAACTAACCGTTGTGGTTGCCAATTTAAAACCGAGAAAAATGCGCTTTGGTTTATCAGAAGGCATGGTATTAGCGGCAGGGCCAGGCGGTAAAGAGTTATGGCTATTAAGTCCAGACCAGGGTGCACAAGCAGGAATGCGTATTAAATAAGCAAACTAAAGGTAAAAAATGTTTTGTTATCACTGTCAAGAAGCTAAAAAAAACATAGTTTGTGATGTTACTGGAATCTGCGGCAAGAAAGAAGATGTCTCCTGCTTGCAGGATCTGCTGATGTATAGCATCAAAGGATTGGCTTTTTATGCAGAAAAATCATTAGAACTAGGTATTGTTGACAGTAAAACGGATCAATTTACTGCAAAAGCTTTATTTTCAATGGTGACCAATGTTAATTTTGATCAGTCTGCTTTTGTTGATCTAATACTGGAAACCAATCAACGAAGAAACGCTCTGAGCAAACTTTTTTTTGCGACTTATCAGCAAGCGCATGACACAGAATTTGCCGAGACCATTCCCGAAGAAGCACAATGGCAATTTGAATCGGCCAATGAAGAAAGCTTTGTGGAAAAAGGCGCAACTGTGGTCATTAATAAAGAACAAATTGACGATGAAGACCTGCATGGACTACAGGAATGTTTGTTATATGCCGTTAAAGGGCTGGCCTCTTTAATAGTACATGCACAAGCATTGAATGCTGAAAAACAAGACCTCTATGATTTTATTTACCAGGCTTTAAGCTTTACTTTACAACCCAATAATAGCATTGCGTCAGCTTTAGCCATGAACATTAAATGTGGTGAAATGGCGATTTCAGCCATGGCACTGTTAGACCAGGCTAATACCGCGCATTTTGGTGAACAGCAACCTACTACTGTGTATCAAGATGTCTGGGACAAACCAGGAATATTAGTCACAGGTCATGACATGCAAGATATTGAAGAACTGTTAGAGCAAACAGCAGGAACAGGAATTGATCTCTACACGCACGGCGAAGCCATTACTGCTCACGCCTATTCTGCCTTTAAAAAATTCTTTAATCTTGCAGGAAATTATGGCAATGCCTGGCAAGATCAGCGCACCCAGTTTAGTAAATTTAAAGGGCCTATTCTGGTCAGTACTAATAGCATTCAGCAACAAAAGAAAGATTATAAGGATAAAATTTATACCACAGGTATGGTGGGCTGGCCCGAGATTACACACATTGCGGATAGAAAACCGGGGCAGGCTAAAGATTTTTCCCCCTTAATTGAGCAAGCAAAAAAATGTGAAGCGCCGACTTTATTGACCGCAGGAAAAGTCACTGTCGGCTACGCGCATCATCAGCTAAACAAATTACTCCCAGCCATTAGCGAAGCCATTGAAAAAGGTGATATACAACATATTATTGTATTAGCAGGTGGCGATGGTCGCCATAAAGAACGTCGATATTACACTCAAATTGCAGAAGCCTTGCCAGAGACCACGCTTATTTTAACCGCAGGTGACAATAAATACCGTTTCCATAATCAGGAATTTGGCACAATAAATAGTATTCCTCGACTGCTGGATGCGGGGCAAAGCAATGATTTTTATTCCATTATTGTTTTTTTACAAGCATTGCAGAAGTCATTAGATTTGTCACATTTTAATGAGTTACCCGTCTCTTTTAATATCGCCTGGTATGAGCAAAAAACTATTCTCATTATGTTGGCGTTATTTTCAATAGGCGTAAAAAACCTGCGATTAGGGCCGACTTTACCGCCTTTTTTCACCCCGGGAATCCTGCAATTACTGGATGATCAATTTTCTTTCAAGGGTATTGATACGGTAGAAAATGATACTACTGCGATGATGAAAGGTGAATAAATACGGCCTTGATGAATAACGCCACTGTCGATCAAATAGAGGCTTTATTACCACAAACGCAGTGTCAAAAATGCGGTTATAAAGGCTGTAGACCCTACGCCGAGGCCATTAGCAACAGCAAGGCAGATTTAAACCAATGTCCACCAGGAGGACAGCAAGGTATTCTGGCTTTATCTAAATTACTGAGCGTTGCAGCGAAACCTCTCAACAAACAATTCGGCACGGAAAAACCTCGCGAAGTTGCCATCATTATTGAAAAGGATTGCATAGGCTGTACAAAATGTCTGCCTCCTTGTCCGGTTGATGCGATTATTGGTGCATCCAAACAAATGCATACCGTTATTTCCTCAGCCTGTACTGGCTGCGAACTTTGTATAACACCTTGTCCAGTAGATTGTATTGTAATGATACCGATTGAAAATGATGTCAAACTTCTTGAATGGAGCAAGGAGAAAGTTGATTTAGCAAAAAACCGTTATCAAAATAAAATGAACCGGATAGAGCGGTTAAAGACTGAAAAAATGGAGCGCATTAAAAAGCAAAAAATGGCCTTGAAGAAACTAAAATTAGAAAATTGATTTTATTTCATCTTGTATGCTTTTTGTAAATCACTTATAATGCTCTGCTGATTTAAGCGAGCGTGGCGGAATTGGCAGACGCGCTGGATTTAGGTTCCAGTATCTT
>CAZDMC010000132.1:0-5995 GCA_964506335.1 uncultured Methylomarinum sp.
GTCTTTTTCGCCCAGATTTTCCACAAAATCCGTGCTCAACTGATTTTTCTAGGTTAAAGGATTGATCGCTGAAACTCTTTAGCTTCTTTCAATTTAGCGGCAAAGGTAACTAAGTTACCTTTGCCGCTAAATTACACAATAGCTTGCTCCACTAATTCTTCTACTTCCATCCATTTCTCTTCAGCGGTTACTAAAGCGGTATCGACTTTAACTTTTTGGGCTAATAATATTTTTAAGTTATTCTTATTGGAATCTAAATAAATTTCAGGATCTGCTAATTGCTGTTCTAGTTTTTTTTGTTCTGTGTGGCATTGGTCTACTGCTTTTTCTGCCTTTTTTAATTGCTTCAATAAAGGTTGTAACTGTTTCCGGTATTCTGCTTCATTTTTTCGCTGTTCTTTACGAGAAACGCCAGAGTCCAGTTTAGTTTTTTTCAGGTTGCTTTCGAGCAAAGATTTTTTGTGTTCAGTCATCCATAAACGATAATCATCCAGGTCACCGTCAAAATCTTGTACTTTGCCATCAGCCACTAATAGCAATTGATCGGTGACAGATCGTAATAAATGACGGTCATGGGAAACTACCACCAGTGCACCTTCATATTCTTGTAACGCCATGCTGAGTGCATGGCGCATTTCCAGGTCTAAATGGTTAGTTGGCTCATCTAATAGTAATAAATTAGGGTTTTGGTAAACCAGCAAAGCTAATACCAGACGTGCTTTTTCTCCACCGGAAAAAGGTTTGACTTTTTCTGAAACCTTATCGCCTCTAAAATCAAAACCACCGAGAAAATTGCGTAACTCTTTTTCTGTGGCTTGCTTGTCCAGTTGCTGTAAATGCCATAAGGGGCTTTCATCCAGACGTAATTGTTCTAATTGATGTTGCGCAAAATAACCGATATTTAAGGTATCCGCCGCTTGAGTTTTTCCTGATAAGGCCTGCATTTGGCCTGCTAATATTTTAATAAGACTTGATTTTCCGGCACCATTAGGCCCCAGCAGACCAATTCTATCACCTGGAGAGATGGATAAGCTTACTTGCTTAATGACTATTTTTTCACCGTAACCAATATTGGCATCTTCAATTTGAAGCAGGGGGTTAGGCATTTTTTCGGGTGCAGGGAATGAAAAATTAAACGGGGAATCGACATGCGCTTGTGAGATGACTTCCATTCGTTGCAAGGCTTTTACTCTGCTTTGTGCTTGCCTGGCTTTGGTGGCTTTGGCTTTGAAACGAGTGATGAAGCTCTGAATATGTTCGATTTCTCGTTGTTGTTTTAGATAAGCAGATTGTTGTTGTGCCAGCTTTTCTGCGCGCATTTTCTCAAAAGCCGAATAATTTCCTGTATAAATTTCAGCTTTGTGTTGTTCTATATGAATAATGTGATCGGTAATGGAGTCTAAAAAATCTCTGTCATGAGAAATTAATAAGAGGGTACCGGAATATTTACATAACCAGTCTTGCAACCAGATGACGGCATCTAAATCCAGGTGATTAGTTGGCTCATCCAGTAATAAAATATCTGATCGACACATTAATGCTTGTGCCAGATTCAGTCGCATTCGCCAGCCCCCGGAAAAAGTAGTGACTGCGTTTTGTTCTTGCTCGGTAGAAAACCCCAGACCATTAATCAGTCGAGAGGCACGAGCCTGCGCTGTATAACCGCCAATATGTTCTAAAATATTATGTAATTCAGCTAGTTTTAGTCCGTCATCTTGTTGTTCGGCATTGCTTAAATCTCGCTGCGTCTGGCGCAATTCTTTGTCGCCATCCATTACAAAATTAATGGCAGAACTGCTGACAGCCAGTGTTTCTTGTGCAACATGGGCAATTTCTAAGCCGGGTGGCAGGGTAAAATCACCTTCATCTACCTGTAATTGATTGAGTAACATGGCAAAAAGACTGGATTTCCCTACACCATTAGCTCCAGTCAGCCCTACTTTTTGGCCTTTATGTATAGTTAATGAGGTATCTTTAAACAGTACGCGAGTCCCACGGCGTAAGGATATGTTTTTAAAATTCAGCATGGAGAGATAAGCTAGAATAGTCGGATGAAAAGAAAACTAAAAAAACCAAAACAGCCTTTATTCAAACCACAAGATAGATATTATGTGAATGGACAAGGGAAATGGTGGTTTTTTACTGTTGACAGGATTTGCGGACCTTATCCCAACAAAAATAATTGTGTGGATGCATGCCGCTATTATATTCAGAAAAGAGATGGTGTGCTGTAGGGTAGTTAACAATAACCTGACAACTGGCGCAAAGCAGACTATGCTACTTTGCTGAAGTTATTTCGCGCACATTTTTAAGCCAATCGGTCAATCATGCTTTCTGCCTGATCGGCAAATTTTTGCAGATCACCTTTTTTTATAGTATCAAGCGGTATCACGATAGCAGAGTTCAAATCTATAAAAATATGTACATAAGCTTCAAGATAATCAACCCGTAGCATATCTTTCCAGTAATTTTTGTGTTTTCCACCGGGTGATTTTTCGGCAAGATAATCTTGCTCAATCGTCAGCGTGTGTAATCCAAACATGTCATTTTTGTCCTTGTCTGAATATTGCTCAAGGAATTGTCTTCGCATGTCCATTTTCATAGTATAGGGTGATATAATTGCCCAGCCTATTGAAAGTACAGCGATATAAGCTGTAGTCATCATATCGCCATAATAGACATAATAAAAAATGCCTATCAATAACATAATACCCGGAACAAACAGCCGGTTTTTACGGATATTTTTTTGTACTTCTAAATTATTTTTTAACTGCAATTCATTAAAATGCACTAAATCTTCTTCGCGGAATTCGTACTCTATTTCAAACATTTTTATTTTTTTATTGTGTTAAACCTAGTAGTCTGTCAACTGGTTTGATGAATAGCTTTTTTAAAAAAAATAGCCATCAAACCAAAGTTGTCAAACTACTAGTTCCCGCGCGGAGCGTAGGAATGAGATCAAATGGGGGTTATTGAGCGTGAGCAGTGTATTATATCTAAATTAGAGTAGCTAACAGTAATTTTACTATTAGGAATAGAAAAAGAATAGCAACAGCATTTTTTAATCTAAAACTACAAACCACCCCACGGCACAAATAAACCTTCTACATCAACCCCAAACATATCCAGTACACGACCCACACCTTCATCAACCATGGCAATAATTGAATCAGACTTGCTGTAAAATGCAGGCATAGGGGGGAATATGATACCACCCATTTCGGTGACGCTGGCCATATTACGAATATGTGCTAAATTCAATGGTGTTTCGCGTGGCATAATGACAACTTTCCGGCGTTCTTTTAAGGCCACATCGGCAGACCGGGAAATTAAATTGTCACCAAAACCATGGGCAACCGCCGATAGGGTTTTCATTGAACAGGGTGCGATAATAACGCCTTCCGTTTTAAATGAGCCACTGGCAATACTGGCTGCTATATCATTAACCCCATGGACAACGTCTGCTAATTTATATAGATCAGAGCGCTCCATATCTCTTTCATATTTTAAATTAACTAAACCAGCGGATGAAATGACTAAATGAGATTCCCAGTCATCCTGTTTTTGCAGCACTTGCAACATTCTCACTCCATAAATAGCACCCGTTGCACCTGTCATGGCAATGACTATTCTTTTTTTTTGCTTCATTTAATAATCTCAATCAATTTATCGGTGGCATCAACCAAAGTGTTTATCATTTCTTCACCACTGGCTATATGTCCCGAATTAGCTAATACAATAAATTCCGCATCAGGCAATGCTTTAGACAAACTAAGTCCTGATTCTATAGGGCATACCAAATCATGTCGCCCATGAACAATAATTGTGGGGATATGCTTTAAAATATCAGCAGCGTTTAAAAGCTGATTTTCGTTAATAAAATAATGATTTTTGGCATAATGTAATTCCATTTGTACCTGTTTTACCATTTTTTCTGAAATAGCTGAACGTTGATCCTCTTCCTGAAAATCATCCAAAAGAGCGACTTGCCCTCCCCAATCCATCCAGGCTTTTGCAACACGCCTTTTAGTCAATTCATCATTGGAGAAAATAGCATCGTACAATTTTTTGACAATATCAAGCTCTGATTGCTGAGCAACACTGTCCATCAGCTGTTGCCATTTTTCAGGATATATTCGGCTTACGCCAGCTTCTCTAATAAACCAGTCTGTATCTTTTTGCCTCGCTAAAAAGACACCACGAATGATCATTCCCAATACTTTTTCTTTATGTTGTTGAGCATATAATAGAGTTAAGGTGCTACCCCAGGAACCGCCAAATATCAGCCATTTTTCAATATTTAATTGTTTTCTGATATTTTCCATATCATCAATTAAATATTGCGTGGTATTGTTCTTTAATTCACCAAAAGGCTGTGATTGCCCACAACCTCGTTGATCCATCAAAACAATATGATACTTTTCTGGATTAAAAAAACAGCGATGGTGAGGTTTTGTCCCTGAACAAGGCCCACCATGAAGAAAAATAACAGGTATGCCTTGTGGATTTCCTGACTGTTCTACATAGACAGAATGTTCACTTTCTGTCTGCAAATAAAAATGATGGAAAGGCTGGATCGCTGGGTAGAGAGGTTTCATTAATTACCATAAAAAAGAGGGGTTATTGTTATGGGCGGCTCTATTAATTCATGACTGGCATCTATACGCTTAAAATATTCGATAACTTCGTCACCTACACAGATGTAGGTAAGGGAGCTGAGCAGGAGCAGAAGTTTTGAAGATCTCAAACATTTTAACGCACACTTGCTCAGCCAGAATTAATAGAGCTACCCTTGTTTTATTTGAGCAAGCATTTCTGTAATCAGTTTAACTTTTTCATCATTCTTTAGAAAACGATAGACAGCTTTAGAGCGATTAAAATAGTCTTGCGTTTCTTGCCAGCGATGTTTTTTTCTATAGTATTGAGCCAATTCAAATAATGTAACGGCAGTACCTACTCGTGATAAGTTTTCTTTATACAAAAAAAGTGCCTGTTGCATTTTTTCCTCGGCTTCAGTTTCACTAGCAACCCCTTGTTGTAATAACAAAGAAGCCTGAAAACGAAGCAAACGGGCTTTCCTGTTTGGACTTTTATTTGCCGTTTTCTGTAAGGCATTAGCATATCGGCGTGTCCACAATAAAGCATTTTGCTTTTTCAAAAAAGCAATGTTAGTCAGGCTGGCAATAGCGGCTATTTGAATGTTATTGGGTATAGAAACAACGCTAACATCATCAAAAACAGGCAAGAGCTTTTGAAAAATATTTTCCGCTTCTGTCAATTGTTTTTGTTGTAACAGGTTAAGACCATAAAGCAGATTTATACGCGCTCGATAATTTTGAAATTCATCATATTTGGCAATGTTTGTCGCCTGTGCCAAATATTGTTTGCTTTCAGGATAAGCATGTATGGCCAAGGATACTTCTGCCAGATTAATAGTGCTGAGCAAAACCCCTTGCTGATTATCCATTCCTTGGTAAAGTAATAATGCCTTATTAAAAAATCGCTGGGCTTTACTCCATTGTGCATTAGTATAAGCTTCTATTCCATCATTGCTGTATGCTTCAACATCCACTAAAACAGTGGGTTTACTGACGGAGTTGCCACCACAACTATTGAGGAGCAGGAGTATTAGTAAAAGAAAACAATGACCGCTTTGTCTATTCATAATTTGAATGCGCCGGTATCAACTGTTGTTTTGTTTTTTGCGAATGATTAGATAAAGGCCAGGTGTTTTGAACACTATCAAGCAGATTGTCTGTTTTAGACAATGCTCGCTTTACCTCAATTGTTGTCCCTGGTAATTCAGTTAATTCACCATTAATCAGTACCAAAGCTCTATTTGCCTGGGCTACTATTTCATGGAGCTGTTGTACTAATTCAGGCAGAGTTTGAGTGGCTCCTCGCATATTCTTAAGCAACCCCCCGGTGTCTTTTAAAACAGGTTCTATCTGTATCAATCTTTGCTTTGCTATAGTCATGATACCCTGAGCCTCAC
>CAZDMC010000133.1:0-5981 GCA_964506335.1 uncultured Methylomarinum sp.
CTCATATTCGTTCATTCTGGCCTGCGCAGCATACTATTGCTATGTAAGTAGGTCAAGAATGGGCGAAGATGAGGTGCTGGTTGAACGGTTACGTCTGGGGTAATGTAGCCAATGCTACTATGAAGGCGAACTGTGTTGTAATGCCTTACGAAATCCTCAACTACTTTACGGGCATCATCCATAATAATCTTTTTGAAAGACAATGATACTTTCTGCCTTTGTACTAGGGTTTTCATTAAAAGTAGGGGCATAAAATGCCACACCATATTTATATGAGGTTAAGCTGTCAGTGCCTATTACTAATTTTTTATCTCTTTTTACAAATAAAGCTTGCAAATCAATAAATTTCATGCTCATTAAATTGTGCCCTTCTAATAACAAAGAAGTATCTTCTGTGTTAAAATATTCTATAGCATTAAAATTTTTATTTTCATCGTAGTATATATGTGCGAATTTATAATCATCTGTATTAATTTTGTTGAATTTTGATTTCTTGAATTCTTTATAATTTGAGCCTAACAACTCTCTGACTTGATTTCTATCTATACCAAAAGTTAGGCCGCCAACAGCGTTATAGGGTTGAATTTGAAATTCTTTCATTTTATCATCCTTGTTTTTCTAAAAGGGGATCAGTATTTTTTTCCATTTGTGCTATTTGATCATCATATTTACCCCCAAATTTTTCTCTGATATCATCAATATCCATTTGCTGAGCTTCTTTAAATTTTCCTTCTTCAATAAGCTTTTTTTGTTCAGCTCTATACTCTTGAGCTTCTTTAGAGTTACCACAACTGGCAGTCTGTCGATGCTCTTCTTTATTCATCGAAATTGCAGGGCCATCACCTGTAGGCAGATCGGAAGCGGAATTCGCTGGAATATGATGTTTTTCTTTTCCTTCCCTAGAAGGTAAATCCTTGTATGCCCCCCCACCGATCTCTTTTCCTTCCCAGGTTCCGCCTTGTAATAAGTCAAGCTTGCCTCTTCCCTGTTGCCAGGGGGGAGGGATATCGGTTTTATTGGGACCACCAATGATGGCGACTGAATCTTTCCATTCTCCATCTTTAATAAGGAGTCCGTCCGGGTATTGCCTTTGCCGTGATCCCCACGGGGGAAGTGGGAATTTACCATCCAATACACCCTCTTCACGTGGTTTGATTATTTTGTCAGGAGTATTTTTTTCACCGTCCTTAAAAACAGTTTCCTTGACTACATGAATCATTTAACACCTCCAATTTCTCTCAACATATTCTTTTGTTTGTTTATAAACATCTTTATGTGCGGGGATATCTTGCTCTAAAATATCCAAGACTGTCAGCATAAGCTCTTTTTGGAGAGCTTTCTCATCACTGTTAACCTTAAAAGGTTTTAAAACTTTATTTGATATAAAGTCCATTTCTGTCAATGAGGGAGCATTATTTAATACCTGATCAAGTTCCAGAAGATCTGAGACAGCTTTTAACATGCTGACATCACTATTTTTTCTAATCAGGTTTGTTGCATGAGGATAATACATACTGTATGTTTCGAGTTCAATTCCACTTTCTTTTGCAAGTTCCGCAGGCTCTTTTTTTGTTATTTTCGCATTTAAAATAAGCTTGAGGAGTTCTGTTTTATATTTTTCTCTTGGATTTGGTTCAAGTGTTTTCGATTGCTCAACATCATGCTTAAAAGGTTTACATTGATCTTCTTGAAACTCATCGAATTGACATAACACAGCTTTTTGCCAATCATTTTGATATATTGCAGCACAACCTGTTCTTAAGCGGGCAAGTTCTTCAATCTGATCCTCCTTCAAGTTTGTAGCTTTTCCAACCAGATTACGATCTTCAAAATCCGGAAGCCTGAGAATTATTTTTGTATTTGTGTTTCTAATTACGGAAGGATCAAGCAGTCCAGGAGCCTGGTCTGCAATAATAAATCCCTCACCATATGTTCTCATCTCAGCAATAGCATTGGATATCATTTCTACTGATTTACCCTGAAGGTTAGCCCCTTCCTGGTTCTGGTCAAATGAAGTACGACGAAGTAGATTATGGGCTTCTTCAATCACTGTTATGTGTTTCAGTTTACTATTTGCACCAGTTGCCCTTGCCATTCTATATTCCTGCAGCTTCAGAAAAATCATACCCATTAGAAATGATTTGGTTTCAGAAGAGCCGACTCTTGACAAATCGACAATACAGGATGTGTCAAATAGCGTTTCCAGAGGTAACTCTTCTTTCTGAAAAATAGTCCTGAAATAACCATTTGTCATTGATTTGACACGGGTAATAAGGGCTCCTGAATAATTGCTTTTTATTTCTTGAGAGTACTGTGATTTCTCTATTACCTTAGGTAAAACATCAAGCAAGTCCTGAAAGTCGGGAAAAATTCCTTGTCCATATTTATTTTTTGAAGTCAGCATATCCCACCCCATATTCTCATAGGCGATCTCCACTGCTTCCTTTAAAATTGCCGGCATCGCAGCGTACATTGGCCATACTGCATTCAAAATCTCAATAAATCTATCTATATGCTCTATGACATGTATGCCTTCGGGGAACGAAAAAGGGTTAATTTTCAACAAAGGAGTATGGGCAGGGTTGGTTCCAAATAAATTTACATTTGCCCCCAACACCTCTTTGTATTCACCTTTTGCCGGTTCAATCACAAGAAACGGTATCTTCTTGGTTTCCTGGAGATATTTCAACATCATATAAATAGAGTTTGATTTGCCGGAACCAGTGCTGCCGGTCACAAATGTATGTGATGTTAAAGAGTCAATATCGATATTGACATCAATATTCTCATCAATGTTGCCCAGATTAAAAATGGAGCCTATACGCATTTCATTGTTGGATCTGAGATCTCTATAGGTTGTTACAGATCTCCCAAATTCAACTGATTCAAATACAGGGATTCCCGGAAGAGACTTCTGTGGCAAACCCATTGCCAAAGAGACCTCTTTTGTACTGATTAAACTTGTTGCAGAAACCATAGTAGTTCTGAAATAAGCAGGTGTTTTAAATACAGGATGCTTTAATTGTGAAATATACTTTAAAAGTTCATCTAACTTATTAGAATCTGTATGTCGATCCCATGTTGTTATTGCATTTCGCTCAAGCCCTGTTGTTTCTCCACGCAATATGCCAGAGTATAAATCCGCCCCAAGCTTTACATCTAATTGCTCCTTTCCTATAAAATAAGCTCCCCAGCTCCACATTCCATAATTTTTGCATTCTCGAATTCGCCTTAATTGTTCATCAATAGATTCCAGTAAAGCTTGAATTCGTCTGTTTTTTTCTGTTATCTGCAAAGACCTGCTTGTCCCTGAAGTCGCTGTTTCAGATTCACCTGTGCTTGTACTGTTCGTAGTTGACTCTGTTTTGTTCTCTGTTCTTGCGTTTGACTCGCTTGAGTTTTTACCAGTTACTTCTGTGTTCGTCTCTGTTTTTGATCCACCAAGTATTCCAGCCCCAAATCCGATGAGCCCCCCAATGGCTGCACCGGTCTGTGCACCTAAACCACCACTTAAGGTTCCAGCCCCGACAGCACCACTCGCAGCACCTGCAACTGCTTGGGAAATTGATTTTTTTATGTCCCAGTCAGAACGGGTTTTTGAATTTGATGTTGAGGTTGAAGCACTGGTGCCACTTGTAGATGTTTGAGTTTTTCCGATACTCTTTGATAGAGTAGTAGCAATACCTTGAGTAAGGGACTTGCCTAAGGCTTTGCTTTCATTTTGTGACATTGTTATCTGCTGCTGCTCAAATAAAGCAAGAGTGGAATAAACATCTTGATAAGCGCCTTCAATATTGGCAAGGTCATTGCTGGAGACTGGAGTTGCTTGAATGACAGCTGTATATTCCCTGCTCTTCATTCCATCTATAATCTTCTCTAACCCTTGAACAAATTCTTTTCTATCATTGTTTTTAAACGATGGTACACCAGCCATGCTTGCAATATAGCAATTGTTTGTTGATTCAATATCAGATACAATTTTTTTAATATCTACATCAAACATTTTTTCGCCAAACTCAATTCCTGGAAAATTTCCATTCAATGCTGCCCTTAAGGTTTCTCCCGCATCAAAGCCACTAACAGCAGAATCTGAAACGATTTTATTTGTTCCTATATAGATATCTGTGTGTTTTCTGCTTCCCTTTAAAATTATTACTAATGCACTATTGCAACTATGTAAGGCAGAAAATGCGTTGTTAAATTTGTCCAAATTATTTTCGTTCTTATCATAAACTATGCGGGTGATTCGATTCAAACGAATTTTCTTTATTGCTTCTGTTAGAGAGGTGCCTAACGGTTCAATTTCAAAGCTTTTTATAGTATCCAAATATCCTTTAAAAACGATATTGTCAACTTCTAACAAAGATGCCTGTAACACCTCTTGTCCGTCTTTTATTGTTATTTCATCCATTTTACATTACCTGTTGTCATTTTTCTTATTCTTATCTCCCATAAGCCCCAAACCGCCTAAAACAACAGCTCCTATAAGTCCTCCAACAAAGATCCGTCCGACAATCAAAGACCCAACAACACCACCGACAACAAACCCGGCAGCAGCCCCCATTACAGCTAACGGCAAGGGTAATTTTGAATCACTTGAATTGACAGATGTTTTTTTGCATGTTTTAGCGCTGGTGTTCGATGCAGTTGCTTTAGATTTGGGCTGCTCAGTAGCCTGGAAATCGGAATGTCCACTTCTGCGTAGATGCTTCATAAGCTCGACAATAAAATCAAACTTTTTCTTAGAAAAGTTTGATTCTAATTCAATGCACATCAACCTCCATGAGTCATTATCCCATTTGTCCGCTGGAGGAAAATCGGTTTCTCCGTCATCATCCATCCAAAAATCAGATAATTTTCCACTTGCATATTCAGCAAATACAGGGGTTTCAAATTCTGACAATCGTCTATCTTTACTTATTAACCTGATTAATGCTGATTGAGATAAGCTTACATCCTTACGGTCAACAGCTTCTTTGAAATTTTTGTTTATTGTAGTTTCCATCAAAAGCCTCCTTTATATTGCTAAAATTTCTTCTAATTCATCTTTAAAGTCATCAAACCATTTTAACTTTTCTTCATTCTCCTTAATCATTTTCTCAGCTTTATCTTTATCTTGAGAAGTTTCAGTTATTTTTTTCATTAAATCACTCATTTTGCCATCAAGTTCTTTCATATTAGACAATAAAATGTTTTTAGCCTGTTCTCCATTATCTTTGCACAACTCCTCAAATTCCTTTAATCTCTTTCGCTTGTTATCTTGTATAGAAGACTCTAATTCATCAAGTGCATCAGACATATCCACCAGATCTTTTGTAGTTGTTTCATGTACATTTCTTTTCTTTAACCAAAACCAACCATGTCGCTCTGTTCCAACAATTTTTATACTTTTCTTCTCATAGGTATTTCTATTTATCAAAGAAGACGTATCTGGCATTCTCAATGCATTGGCCTGAAATTCTTTCAATGATACATTGTCCTGACCAGGAAATGATTTTTTCAATAGATCAGTGATATATTTTTGATATTCATCTCTAAAAGCTTTCATTGTATCGAGAAAATCTGTTTCAAGACTTTCTTTAAGAATCTCCTGGATTTCTTCAAATAAAAATTCACACTGATGTTGCACTGATTTAAAAATTATTTTTGCCATCCGTGGCTCGATATTTTCTTCGAAATATTCTTGCGTTTTATCCAGTAAATCTTTAATTTTAAGGTCAATATTTGTTCGTTCATCCTTTGCTTTATCAGATATTTTATACTCTGCTTTCTCCACTTTTTCTCTAAACTTTCTTGCTTCATTAATACGATTCTCATCGTTTTTGAACTCATCCATGCTTTTAGAAAATTTGGTGAGATCTTCTTTCCCTTGGCTAATAACTCCATTTAAGCTTTTAATGTCTTCTGCCTCTGCCATAACGGTTTTAAAAGAGTCAACAGCATCTTTCAGCTTAGCTGGGATAGCATGTTTTAAAATGAAA
>CAZDMC010000134.1:0-5972 GCA_964506335.1 uncultured Methylomarinum sp.
GCTGTTAAGCCCTCCCTTGCTGGGGAGGGTTTGGGTGAGGAGGATTAAAATTATTTCTCTACTCTTTATCCTTTAAGCTTTTTGAATATAAAGGGACTAAAAGAAATTTGAAAAAGAAAATGTTTTTATTTCTCCCTACCCAACCTTCCCTATCAGGGGAGGGCTATTAACGACTACTCGTCAATATAAGTGTGATGATGTACTGGTGGTTTAAATTGACAGGTTACGCCATTTCATGAGGTTATTCCTGATTAAATATAAAAATGGGGGAAATAGACTGCTTTAGGACAGCTCTATTAATTCATGCCTGGCATCTATACGCTTAAAATATTCGATAACGTCGTCGCCTATACGGAGGTAGGTGAGAGACGTGAGCGGAAGCTTTGAAAATCTTGTTAATAGCCTGCTATTAACAAGATTTTCGCCTCGTTCTGAAACATTTTAAACGCATACCTGCTCAGGCAGAATTAATAGAGCCGCCCTTAATATCAATCTCCAGCACGGCATTTAAAAGTTTACGGGTATAAGGGTGCTTTGGCTGGGTCAATACCTGTTCTACCTCGCCTTGCTCAACAATTTTCCCTTGATACATGACGGCAACTTCATCTGCAATTTCAGCGACTACTGCTAAATCATGGGTAATAAATAAATAGCTGATACCTTGTTTTTGTTGAAGACTTTTAAGTAATGCAATAATTTGTGCTTGTACAGAGACATCCAGAGAGCTGGTTGGCTCATCGCAAACAATAAGCCGGGGTTCAACAGCCAGGGCTCGGGCAATGCAAATCCGCTGCCGCTGTCCTCCAGAAAACTCATGGGGGTAACGTAATGCCACTGATTGTGGCAATTCAACCTGTTGTAATAAATGCTTGATGCGTTGCTGTCTTTGCTCAGAACTAATTTCAGGATGTAATGCTTTAATACCTTCTGCAATAATTTCTCCTACTAACATTCTGGGATTCATGGCGGCAAAAGGGTCTTGAAATATAATTTGTATTTGTGAACGCATAGTGCGCAAAGCATTCCCTTTTAATGCAGTAAGTTCAATATTGCCCAATAATACGCTTCCTGCTGTAGGCGGTATTAAACTAACCAGCCCTTTACCCAGCGTTGTTTTGCCACAGCCAGATTCACCCACTAATGCCAGTGTTTTAGCAGATTGTAAATTAAAGCTAACACCATCAACGGCTCTAACATAATCTACAATACGTTTAAAAAACCCCTTTCGGATTGGGTAATAAACTTTAAATCCTGTCACTTGTAACAAGCAAGGTTCGGTGTTTTTTTTAGGTTTAGCCGTCTTACCGATACAGCTTTGCATGGAGGGTAATGCGGCTAATAATTTAAGGCTGTATGGATGTTGTGCATTTTTAAAAAAAGATTGCGTGGTATTAGTTTCAACCAGTTTCCCTTTTTGCATTACGGCGATGCGATCAGCCATATTGGAAACCAGTGCCAGGTCATGGCTAATCAACCATAAGGCCATCCCTGTCTGTGCTTGAATAGATTTTAACAAGGCCAGTATTTGTGCCTGAATAGTCACATCCAATGCAGTTGTTGGCTCATCTGCAATCAATAAGTCCGGTTGACCCGCCAGGGCGATAGCAATCATCACACGTTGTCTTTGTCCTCCCGATAATTGATGGGGGTATTCATTAATTCTGCGTTCAGGCTCTGCTATTTCTACTTGTGCTAATAATTTATAAACACTATTTTGTATTGCAGATTTAGAGTCATTAAAATGAATCTGTATCACTTCTGCAATTTGTTCCCCTATGCTCATTACCGGATTAAGTGATGACATAGGATCTTGAAAAATCAACGCAATACGTCGGCCACGAATTTTGCAAAAATCAATTTCGGCAATATTTAATAAACTTTCTTGTTGAAAATTAATTTCAGTCGCACAAATTCTGGCATTAGCCGGTAATAACCGTAATACAGACAATGCGGTTATTGATTTTCCAGAACCTGATTCTCCGACCAGAGCAAACGTTTCAGCGGGATAAATTTCAAAATTAATGTGATCAACCACTTTCTCATTTTTAAAAGCGACGGTTAAGCCTTTAACTTCTAATAAGGGTTTATCCATTTACTCGTCTCGTCTAGGATCAAAAGCATTGCGAACTGAGTCGGCAAATAAATTAGCGGCTAAAACCAGGCTAAACATAAAGATAAAAGAAGCCAGTAATGACCACCAGACTATAGGATCACGCGCCATTTCCAGCCTGGCTCCATTAATCATATTTCCCCAGCTATAAGTTGTTGGGTCAACACCAATATTAATATAAGATAAAACCGCTTCTGCCAACACCAGAGAACTAAAATCCAATACTACAGAGATCAGCACAATATGCATAACATTAGGCAAAATATGTCTAAATAAAATCCGCGCACGTTTTACACCTAAGGCCTGTGCAGCCTGCACATATTCCATTTCTCTTAATTTAAGCGTTTCCGCACGTAACATGCGACACAGACCTGTCCAGCTCGTGACTCCCAATATTAGGCATAAAAACAATAAGCGCATATCTGAGCGCACAATCAAACTATTAAAATCTTCTGGATGATTCGCCATATATACTTGTACCATTAAAATGGACGCGGCAATTAATAATACCCCAGGTATTGAATTTAAGGTGGTGTAAATATATTGAATAAGATCATCAACCCAGCCTCTGAAAAAACCGGCCATAATGCCAAAAGTAATAGCCAGCGGTAACATGATCATCGTGGTTAATGAGCCAATCACCAGACCGGTGCGGATACTTTTAACGGCCTGATAAAAAACATTTTCTCTGACCTTGTCGGTTCCTAACACATGATAATAAGTAGATAAATCAATTAACATATAGCTTATTGAAACCAGCAAAAAGAAAACCCAGAAAACGGCTGTTGCTGTTTCATTATTACGTTTGTTTTTAAAAAAACGCCACAGCAAACCAGAAAAAAAGATAACTAAGCCTGCTCCTTTGCAGAAACCAATGATTGCTTTTTCTATGACATCTGAGAGAAATTCAGTCTCAGGGTTTTGCAGGTGAGATCCACCAAATTTTAAGCGCGGATATCCCCATTGCGTTGAACCATCTGCCAACAATAGGGCTTCCTTGCTATATGAATAGGCAGAAAAGGGTGCTGAATAGGTTTTTTCACTTTGCTTCCGTATCGGATTTGCCCAGTAATCTAGCAAACTGATGATTTCATGGGTGCGGCTTGTCTGGGACTTGAAATGAATGGAATCCATCAAGCCAATAAGCACAAAAAAAACCAGTACCAACAGTGAAATCATTGCTGTTTTACTGGCTGCAATTTTTTTTAATGGCCGCTGTAAATGCTCCTGCTTTCTAATCAGAAAGCCGAAAACCGTTATAGTTAGCACCAGTAAGAAGATCAGTGCATCTGTCCATAGCACAATCATTCAAATCAAACTACTATCAATATGTTCAAATTTAACAGCTAAACGCGTTAATTCCACATCATTTTTAACCTTTAATTTATCGTATAAGCGATACCGATAAGTATTCACTGTTTTATCACTTAAAAGTAAAAGCTCAGACATTTCCTGAATAGTTTTGCCTTGTAAAATCAAATTAACTACTTCTGCTTCCCTTTGTGACAATTTTGTAAAAGGTGATTTTTCTGTACTCTGTAAATCTTGAAAAGCAAGATTATTGGCGACTTCGGTACTCAAATAACGCTTTCCGGTCATGACAATACGAATAGCATTCACCATTTCATCAACCGGAGAGCCTTTTGAGATATAGCCAGATGCGCCTATTTTTAATAATTGCTGGGGTATAGGGCCATCATTATGTACAGATAAAGCAATAATTCTTATCTGTTGATAACGCTGTAAAATTCTTCGACATGCTTCAATACCACCAATACCCGGCATATTAATATCCATTAAAATAATATCGGGAGTTAAGGTGTCCAGAATTTCGAGTGCCTGTTCGCCACAATTACTAACGCCAATAACGGTAATGTCAGCCACTGAATTTAATAATGATTCAATACCCGTTCTTACTAATTCGTGGTCATCAACTAATAGAACTTTAATCATTAATTAAGCTTTCAGATGGAGAGATTGAGAGAAACTACCGTGTGTAGTGTGCCAAAAAAACAATCTCACAGCAAATAAAATAGCTACTGTATTGGATGTTTATTTAACTTACTATTACTATTTCAATTACTTATGCTATTATTTTAATATGAAAAGTAACTACTGAGCGCAAACATTGTATCTTAATAAAAAAACTATCAATTATTCAACAGCATTAGGTGTTTTATCTAGTATTTTGCTATTACTATTTATTGTTTTTTATGCAGCAAATAACCCGGTAACATTTCTTAATATCCCGGGGTTTATTATTGTAGTGATAGGAACCTTTACCGCAATTTTCCTGAGCTATCCACTTAGAGATATAAAACAAGGTTTAAAATCAATCAAGTTGATTTTTATTTACGAAAGTCTGAACCCTCAAAAAGAAGCAGATGAAATTATAAGAGTGGCAAAACTGTGGTTTCAACGCGATTCAGTAGCCATTGAAAATTTAATCGAATCTATTAATAATCCTTATTTAAAAACAGGATTTCAACTGATTGTTGATAAAACACCGGTTGATGATATTCTGGCCTTATTAAAATGGCGGATTACCCGTTTACGGGCCAAAGAAAAAGCGGAATCAAATATTTTTTACAGCATGGCTACTTATGCCCCTGCTTTTGGCATGTTAGGCACTTTAATAGGTCTTATTAATATGCTAGAAGTTATTGAAATGAAAGATATTACAGCCATTACATCCAATATGGCTGTGGCCTTGATTACTACTTTTTATGGCTTGATACTGGCTAACCTTATTTTCAATCCTATTGCAGTAAAATTAGAAAGAAGAACCGAACAACGTATTATGATTATGAGTATGGTCATGGAAGGAATTACCTTAATTGCTGCTCGTCGTACGCCTTCGTTTGTCAGAGAAACAATACATTCTTTTATCGCCCATTATGATAACGAACTGGATGAAAACGAAATTAAATGAGTAGCATAAGCCATCCAAAATATCAGGCTTCTTTATCGGTTGAAGAGTTTATACAGGTCCCTGACAGCTTTCATCAACAAAAGTGGCTACTTACCTATATTGATGTTTTTGTACTTATCATCATGCTGGTACTTACCTTGTTAGCACTGAGTAACTTTGAATCCGAACAAAAGGAAATTAAACAAACTGTTGTTTCAGAAATCGTAAAGCAATCGCCAGCAGAAATAGAAAGTCAGCTCATAAGTACGGGTAATCCACCGTTAGCTATTGATAACCCAACGCCAAGCAGTTCTCCAGCTCAAGCGACTATAGTAAAAGCCAAAGTCAAGTCTGAACATAGCAAAGAACAACCTTCTAGCGCTGAGACAACTACTGAATCCATCCTGCAAACGCAAAAAGAAGCAGAAGACAAACCGATTGTAAAAAATAAAACAGAACAGAATCTTGTTCAAAATAAAAATAATTCTCTGCAGTTACAATTACAGAAAACGGTGGATGAACTGGGTTTGACAGATTCTATCAATATGAAAGTTTCACTGGGTTATGCACAGCTGGAAATTCAAGATAAAGTCCTTTTTCAATCATCAGAAGCTAACTTGTTAACAGCTGGAAAGTCTTTGTTAAAAAAACTTGCCCCCCTATTAAAAAAATCTTCGGGATTGATTTATATTGAAGGGCATACTGACAATCGTCCGATCACAACAGCAAGATTCCCCTCTAACTGGGAACTTGGATCGTCAAGAGCAACCAGTGTTCTACACTTCTTGAGTTCTCAAGAACTGGAGACTTCACGCTTGAGAGCAATCACATACGGGGATACCAAACCGATAGCGGATAATACAAGTGCAGAAGGCAGAGAAAAAAACAGGCGAGTTAGTCTGGTGATTAAGGTCTCCGATAAGATTGATTAAAAATATTCAGATTAAATCC
>CAZDMC010000135.1:0-5962 GCA_964506335.1 uncultured Methylomarinum sp.
TTTAAAGAGGCGAAACACGGGCAAGAATGCCAAATTTTGGATGATCCAGATAATGTATTTCATTTAATTTAAAGCGCCGTTTTTCATGTAAGCGGTAAATAAGCCCATCCCCATAAGTATCTGGAGAATACTCGATATCTACAATCATTTGTATCAAATTACCTCGTTGCAATCGAAAAAAACCGTTAATAGTGCCTTCTGCATTGCTAATCTGTACCGCTGAACTTAACCGATTCGCCCTCACTGACTGCATCCATGCCAGATGCATTAATGCTTTATAATTTTGCCCTCGTGCCAACTGGTCATAACTGCCATGCAATCTCATATTTGCACTGTCAACTTGCTGGTAGGCTGACTGATTAAGCAGATTTCTCGGCCATGCTATCCGGCTTTCTGTTTGATCAAACACCTCGGTATTTGGCATGTCCTGAGCAAAAATTACTAATTCAATTTTGTATAGCTTTTCTCCAGCATGACTACTAACACTAAGCAAACCGAGTATCAGCAGAGCTACTAAATTTCTTAATTTCATTCTGTTATGCATGATTTGTTTCAGCTGTTAGTTGGGTTAATAAATCAGTCAAAAAATTAATTTTCTCATCCAGTGTTTCAAATGACTGCTTAAATCTTAATTTATTGATACCATCAAAGCTATAACACTGTGACTGGGTTTGTATCAGCTTAATTAATTGTTCGGTATTGATGGTGGGATTGGCATTAAAAACAATTCTACCGCCTGCCAGATGCACATCCACTTTCTTAACACCTAAAGGTTCAGCCAGCTGTTTTAACTGAGTAACATTAAACAAGGCTTTAACAGCATCGGGCAATAAGCCAAAGCGGTCAATCATTTCAACTTTTAATGCACGTAACTCTTGCTCTGTCTCGGCACTGGCAATACGTTTGTACAATACTAATCTGGCATGAATATCAGGAAGATAGTCTTCTGGAATCAATGTCTGTGTCTGCAAATCCACTTCTGGCCCTGTTTCCATGGGTGCATCTAATTCCGGTTGCGTGCCAGATTTTAAGGCACTGACCGCGCGTTCAAGTAACTCCGTATATAAAGTAAAGCCTATTTCCTGAATTTGCCCACTTTGTCCATCTCCCAATAATTCCCCGGCTCCTCTAATCTCCATATCATGTGATGACAGCATAAAACCGGCACCTAATTCACCGGAGGTATCCAGTGCTTCCAGACGTTTTATCGCATCTCTGCTCATTAATGCTTTAGGCGGTACCACTAAATAGGCATAGGCGCGGTGATGTGAACGACCGACCCGACCGCGTAATTGATGCAATTGTGCTAAACCTAATTTATCAGCGCGATTAATGATGATGGTATTGGCAGTGGGTATATCAATACCACTTTCTATAATCGTGGTACTCAATAATAAGTTGAAACGCTGATGATAAAAATCCAGCATAATTTGTTCTAATTCTCGTTCAGGCATCTGGCCATGGGCAATTTTAACTCTGGCTTCAGGCACCAGGCTTTCAATCTGTCGCGCCATTTTATCCATACTTTTTACATCATTGTGTAAAAAGAAAACCTGTCCCCCTCGTTTTATTTCCCGTTGACAGGCTTCTTGTATCTGCACATCCATCCATTCACTAATAAAAGTTTTAATGGGATGTCGATTAGGCGGTGGCGTAGCAATAATGGAAATATCCCTTAATCCTGCCATCGCCATATTTAAGGTCCTGGGGATTGGCGTGGCTGTTAAGGTTAGTAAATCCAGCTCATGTCGTAATTTTTTAAAATGTTCTTTTTGACGAACACCAAAGCGATGTTCTTCATCAATAATAACTAAACCCAGAGCTTTATATTTTAATTCTTTGGATAATAATTTATGCGTTCCAATAACAATATCAACCTGTCCATTGGCCAGGTCTGCAATAATATTTTTTTGCTTTTTTGCAGTAACAAAACGCGACATGACTTCAACTCGCACCGGCCAGTCAGCAAAGCGATCTCTAAAATTTTGATAATGCTGCTGAGCCAGTAACGTGGTCGGTACTAAAATAGCGACTTGTTTACCACTTTGCAAGGCGATAAAGGTTGCTCTCATGGCCACTTCTGTCTTGCCAAAACCCACGTCACCACAAATAACCCTATCCATAGGTTGCTGTCCCAGCATATCCTGATATAAGGCATCAATTGCAGTTTGTTGATCGGGCGTTTCTTCAAAGGGAAATGCCGCTGAAAATGTCAAAAATTCTTCATCATCAACGATAAAAGCATGTCCCTGTTTTGCCGCACGTTTAGCGTGAATATCCAGTAATTCTGCCGCCACATCACGGGCTCGTTCCATGGCCTTTTTCTTGGCTTTGTTCCAGCGGTCTGAACCTAATTTGTGCAAAGGCGCATTTTCTGCACTCGCGCCACTATAACGTCCGATAAGATGTAATGAAGATACTGGCACATAAAGCTTGTCATCCCTGGCATATTGCAGGGTTAGAAATTCAGCTTCAATGCCCCCGACCTCTAATAGTTGTAATCCCAGATATCGACCTACACCGTATTCCTGATGAACAACGGGCGAGCCTATTGACAATTCATTCAGATTGTTGAATATATTTTCCAGCTCTTTAGCAGCAGATTTACGCCGTCTACGCCGTTGTTGAACTTTTCCTCCACTCAATTGCCTTTCAGTGATAATGGCAATGTCAGGATTTTTCAGTAATAAACCATCATCTAATGGTGCAACAATAATATTCGGCAACTTTAAAGAATCCTGTTTGTTTTTAGACACTATATCCAAAAAGTCTTGCCAGCACTTTAACTGATTTAAACTTACTTTATAGGGTTTAAGCTTCTCAATCAGTCCTTCTCTATGTCCCGCAGTTTCTGCTACAAAAAGAATCGAGCCTGTAAACTCTTGCAGAAAATTAAGCAGCAGTTTTTCAGGTTCTTTCATTCGCTCATCAATATTCAATTCAGGCAATGAATGACATTGAAAGATGCTTTTCTGGTTTAACTGATCAGCTATGATGACTCTGCAAAATGACTCGAATTTTTGCTGTAACTGTGGCGCTGAAAGAAATAATTTAGCGGGCTCTAAAAGTGGTCTGTCAACATCATATTTACGTTGCTGAAAACGTTCCTCAGCGCCTTGAAAAAAAGTAATTGCGGCTTGATCAAAAGATTCTGGTAAAACCAGAACGGTAGTTTCTGGTAAATAATCAAACAATGTTTCTGTCTGCTCTACAAATAAAGGTAAATAATATTCTATTCCCCCAGGTGCTATGCCTTTACTGACATCTAGGTACAATATATTTTTAGCGGATACTTCTGGAAACTGGTTTCTAAAGGACTGACGAAAATGCTTTATCGCATCATCAGTAAACGGAAATTCTCTGGCAGGAAATAGCTGTATCTGGTCTATTTTTTCTAATGATCTTTGTGTTTCAGGATCAAATGTTCTAATGGATTCAATATCATCATCAAATAATTCAATCCGATAAGGGTATTTGCTACCCATAGGAAATAAATCGACAATGGAGCCTCTTACCGCAAATTCAGCATGTTGATAAACTTGCGAGACACATTGATATCCCACACTTTCCAGCTTAATCCGGTTAAGCTCCATGTTAAAAACCCCACCCACTTCAATGGAAAAACTATGCGCTAACACATGATCTCTGGGCGCAAGCCTTTGCATTAGTGTTGCTACTGAAACAACTAAGGCACCTCGTTGAGTTTCTGGCAGCAATGCCAGTGTTTTTAACCGCTCAGAAATAATTTCAGGTAAGGGTGAAAAAACATCGTAAGGCAGTGTTTCCCAATCGGGAAAATGCAAAATAGGATATTCATTAGACAAGAAAAATGATAATTCATGTTCTAGTCGAAGTGCCGTCTGATTATCAGGGGTGACAATAACAAACAAACGATTTTCTTTTTTGATGGCGCAAGCAATCGCCAGTGAATCAGCACAGCCTTTTAATCCCGTCCAGAATAAGGGTTGACTGGCATTGAGGGGCAATTTAGGTGAAAAAATCTGATATTCAGACATTGTTTTAGCTGATCGATAAAAAAATCGCTATTATATACTCTTTGTGTTTATTATACTTCGCACGGTCACGACTGCGGATTTTTAACCGCTCAAAGCGAACTAAAGTTAGCTCCACCTAAAACCAGACTCCATCAACATTATTCACTAAAAAATCGCTTTAAATAATGCCCGGTATAAGAATCCTTATTCCTGGATACATCGGCAGGTGTACCTTCTGCCACTAGCATTCCTCCCCCGTTACCCCCTTCTGGCCCCATATCAATCACCCAGTCAGCGGTTTTAATGACATCAAGATTGTGCTCAATAATAATAATGGTATTGCCATGGTCACGCAGGGTGTGCAACACTGAAAGGAGTTGTTTAATATCGTGAAAATGCAGTCCTGTTGTGGGTTCGTCCAGTATATAAAGGGTTTTTCCGGTATCACGTTTAGATAACTCTTTAGCCAGTTTTACCCGTTGTGCTTCACCGCCCGATAAGGTCACTGCATTTTGCCCTAATGTAATATAGCTTAATCCTACATCAATCAAAGTATGTAGTTTTTTTGCCAGCACAGGAATAGGGCTAAAAAATTCTGCCGCATCTTCCACGGTCATTTCCAGGATTTCATTGATGGTTTTTCCTTTATAACGAATACCTAGCGTTTCTCTGTTATAGCGTTTACCCTGGCAAATATCGCAAGAGACAAAAATATCAGGTAGAAAATGCATTTCTACTTTGATAACGCCATCACCTTTACAGGCTTCACAACGCCCGCCTTTTACATTAAAACTAAATCGCCCCGGTGCATATCCTCTTGATCGGGCTTCAGCAGTCGCTGCAAATAATTCACGTACCGGAGTGAAAATACCGGTATAAGTAGCTGGATTTGAGCGCGGCGTTCGACCAATTGGACTTTGATCTATATCGACCACTTTATCAATCTGCTTTAAGCCGCTAATTTCATCACAAGGTGCAGGAATACAGCTGGCTTTATTAATAATGCGAGCCACATTTCTATACAGCGTGTCATTGACTAAAGTAGATTTGCCCGAGCCAGATACACCAGTGACACAGGTTAAAAGTCCAACAGGAAAAGAAATAGTAATGTTTTGTAAATTATTTCCCTGTGCATTATGAATAGTAATTAATTTATCTTTATTAATAGCCGTCAATGATGACGGAATTTCAATTTTTTGTTTTCCCGATAAATACTGCCCGGTAAGCGATGCAGGATTATTTTTAATTTGTTCTGCTGTACCCGTCGCCACTATTTCTCCGCCATGAATACCGGCACCCGGGCCAATATCAATAACATGTTGTGCTGCTAAAATAGTATCTTCATCATGTTCTACTACGATAACGGTATTGCCTAAATCTCGTAGCCGAAATAGCGTATTGAGCAGGCGTTGATTATCCCTCTGATGAAGTCCTATTGAGGGTTCATCCAGAACATACATAACACCCACTAACACTGCACCAATTTGACTAGCCAGGCGAATACGCTGGGCTTCACCACCCGAAAGCGTATCAGCGCTTCTGTCCAGGGTCAGATAATCCAGTCCGACATTGACTAAAAACTCTAAGCGTTCCTGAATTTCTTTATTGATTTTTTCAGCAATTTCACCTCTATGACCCGATAAATGTAACTGCCTAAAAAATTCCAGCGTTTGTTTAATGGGTAAACAGGTTATTTTATGTAAGGGTTGCTGATTGATAAAAACATGTCGTGCAGCCGTATTCAAACGGGAGCCTTGGCATTGCTCACAGACTTTTTGAGCTAGATATTTTGATAATTCATCTCTCACCATCTGTGATTCGGTTTCATGGTAACGTCTTTCCATATTGGAAATAATACCTTCAAAAGGATGCCTTCTGATTTGCTTTTTTCCTGATGACGAGACAAATTGAAAGTCAATTTTTTTACTGCCACTGCCATAGAGAATAATGGCTTGTATATCTTTCGG
>CAZDMC010000136.1:0-5960 GCA_964506335.1 uncultured Methylomarinum sp.
TTTATCCAGTTTCCCCAGCTTTACAAAAAGATGCATACCTTTTTCATCAGCAAGCTTATAGTCTTTTTCTTTGGGTTTAGCCCTTTTTACGCCTGTGTTTGAAAGCATTTTGACGGTATCGGTTTAAAAAAGTAAAGTGATGCCGTCAAAAAAAGGCGATTGTCAATGGTTTTCCTCGGACTACACCGGACACAAAAAAGCCCACAAGCTATACAACTCGTGGGCTTTCTAGTCTTTACCGTACTTCTACGGACTTTGTTCTGGTGCCGATGGCCGGACTTGAACCGGCACGGCTTACGCCACTACCCCCTCAAGATAGCGTGTCTACCAATTCCACCACATCGGCTTTATTATGTAAGTTACTTCAAGACAAGATACCTATAGTATTAGAAAGAGGGAAAATTACTCGGCAATAACCGCTTCCGCCTCAGGTACTGTTTCTATAACTTCTGAAATAGCGGCTTTCGCATCTTCAACTTTTTCAGCTACTACACTTTGAGCATTTTTAATGCCTATTTCCATATTATTTGAAGCTTCTTCCATTAGCGACTCCATTGGTTTTTCATTAATAGCAGGAATACTCTCTATGAGAGCTTCATTGTCAACACTGTCAATCAACGGAACATCTTCAAAAACTTCTTCTACTTCAAGAACATCCATCAAGTCAATTTCTGCTTCTTGATGGCCGCTTAATACGGCGAGTCCCAAGCTTGTTGCAAAAAACAGCGTCGCTAAAATAGCGGTTGTTCTTGATAAAAAAGAAGACGCGCCTTGTGCCCCAAACACAGAGCCTGAAGACGCACTGCCAAAAGCTGCGCCGGCATCAGCCCCTTTGCCTTGTTGGATTAACACAAAGCCGATAACACTTAAGCCCAATAATACATGAACAATTAGAATTGTTTGATACATACTTTTACTATCTTTTAAGTCGATTGATAAATAGTTAAAAATGACTCCGCATCTAATGAAGCCCCACCAATTAAGCCGCCATCTATATCTGGCATTGCAAAAATAGCTTTTGCATTACCTGGCTTAACACTACCACCATATAAAATTTGAATTTTATCTGCTACTACCTGGCTTTTTGCCGCTATTTGCTCACGAATATATTTATGAACTTCCTGAGCCTGTTCATCACTGGCTGTTTTTCCCGTACCAATAGCCCATACTGGCTCATAAGCAATAACGGAATTAGCTAATGCCTCAATACCTGCCATTTCAATCACAGCACCTAGCTGCTTATCAATGACTGAAAATGTGGTATCACTTTCACGTTCTTCCAATGTTTCACCAATGCATAAAACAGGAATAACGCCTCCTTTTTGCGCCTGAACAAAACGAGTGGCTACTGATTCATCAGTATCACCATAATAAGAACGTCTTTCTGAATGACCTACCAAGGCATAAGTACAGCCACATTCTTTTAGCATGGCTGCGGAAATCTCACCGGTATATGCACCTGACTCCTGATCCGCTATGTTCTGGCTACCTAGTGCTAATGGCGTGTTTTCAATGGCTTTTTGTACATCAGACAAATAAACATAAGGAACACAAACAGCAATCCCTTGATCACCTTCTTTTAAGCCTGCGGCAATTGCATTAGCTAACGCTAGACCCTCTGAACGCGAACCGTTCAGTTTCCAATTACCCATCACTAGTGATTGACGCATTATGCCCCCAAGAAATAATAAACCGCCCATGATAAAGGGTAAACTGATTTAGTTCAACCTAAAAACATTAATTATATTAAAAAACATCTCTTTAATACTTGATATTAATGGTTACAAAAAACCTCCTGCATTACATTCATGCCCTAGCAAAAGCTTGTTATTATATGACAGAGATTAATAATCTTCTGATCTTTAAACTCAGTGCTGTAACATAAAAATAATACATTTTTTCGAGAATAAAAAACAATGGCTCAATATATATATTCTATGAATCGAGTGGGCAAAATTGTCCCTCCCAAAAAATATATCCTTAAAGATATATCACTGTCTTTCTTTCCAGGCGCTAAAATTGGTGTGCTTGGTTTAAATGGTTCGGGCAAATCAACTTTACTTAGAATTATGGCGGGGATTGATACCGATATTGAAGGCGAAGCGATACCTCAAAAAGGAATTAACATCGGCTATTTACCGCAAGAACCGGAATTAGACCCGAATAAAGATGTGCGCGGCAATGTGGAAGAAGGTGTTGCTGAAATAAAAGCTATTGTTGATCGCTATAACCAGGTCAACGAAGCATTTGCCGATCCAGCAGCCGATTTTGACGCTTTACTTAGCGAACAAGCTGAATTACAGGAAAAAATTGAAAATGCAGGCGCCTGGGAATTAGAACGAACGCTGGAAATTGCAGCCGATGCCCTGCGGCTTCCTCCCTGGGATGCAGATGTTACTAAACTATCCGGAGGGGAACAACGACGTGTTGCACTTTGTCGTTTACTACTCTCCAAGCCTGACATGCTGTTACTGGATGAGCCGACCAACCATTTAGACGCTCAATCAGTTGCCTGGCTGGAACGGTTTCTGCATGATTATTCAGGAACGGTAGTTGCTGTTACCCATGACCGGTATTTTCTGGATAATGTGGCTGGCTGGATTTTAGAATTAGATAGAGGTATGGGGATTCCTTGGGAAGGTAATTATTCTAACTGGCTTGAACAAAAAGAAAAACGCTTGGCGCAAGAATCCAAACAAGAAAGCTCTCGTCAAAAAGCCTTAAAAGCAGAATTGGAATGGGTAAGGTCTGGCACTAAAGGTCGCCATGCTAAAAGCAAAGCACGTCTAGCCAGGTTTGATGAATTATCATCCAAAGAAGTGCAAAAACGCAGTGAAACACAAGAAATTTATATTCCGCCGGGCCCGCGTTTAGGCGATGTGGTCATTGATATTGAAGCTATTAGTAAAAGTTTTGGCGATAAATTATTAATCAACGATCTTAGTTTTAAACTGCCACCTGGTGGTATTGTCGGCATTATTGGCTCAAATGGTGCCGGTAAAACGACTTTATTTCGGATGATGGCTGGTTTTGAACAGCCAGATTCTGGTACCGTAACGCTAGGAAAAACAGTTGAATTAGCTTATGTTGACCAAATGCGTGATAGTCTGGATGCTAATAAAACAGTCTGGGAAGAAGTCTCTGATGGTCTGGATATGGTTACTGTAGGAACTTACCAAACCCCGTCTCGCGCCTATCTAGGTCGCTTTAATTTTAAAGGTGCAGACCAGCAAAAACATATCGGTCATTTATCGGGTGGTGAACGTAACCGGGTGCATTTAGCTAAATTATTAAAAAGTGGAGGCAATCTATTATTACTTGATGAACCGACTAATGATCTGGATGTGGAAACACTGCGTGCTTTGGAAGAAGCTATTCTGGCATTTCCTGGTTGTGCTGTGGTTATTTCCCATGATCGCTGGTTTCTGGACAGAATTGCTACCCATATCCTAGCATTTGAAGGTGACAGTGAAGTGGTCTGGTATGAAGGTAATTATGCCGATTACGAAGCCGACCGCCATAAACGTCTGGGAACAGATGCGGATAATCCTCATCGAATAAAATATAAGAAGATTTAGATAGCACCCAGGCTTGAGAGCTAGGAATAGCTCTCAAGCTTTGGGCAATACTTAATAGAAGGTGAGATTATTATCCAGAAATAATAATCTCAAACTGCCTGATAAAGGTATTTATATTGTTGCGATCAATCACCTCTATCGGTAAGGTCAAATTACTTTGTTTTAGCCCTCGTTCTTGCATTGATTCAGCTTCTATATAAAGCTCAGTAACATTGTACATTTCAAGTGCATTAAAAACAGATGAGGTATCTTTTAACTGCTGTTTTTCGGGATGTTGTGTTTTTTTTAACTGAAAAACACCATCATCTAAAAATAATAAAGTCAGCTTTTGATCAAAAGCTGCCGCTGTTAATAGCACATCCAGCTTTTCTTGCAAATTAATACCGTAATGGGGGCGCGTTCGCATGATGAATAAAAACTTTTTAACAATCATTGCACCTATCCAAATTCTATAAATCGGTCTGCCAACAAACTCGCTTCAATAAGTTGCCCCAGCCCCGAAATTCTAAACCCTTCGGCCAAATCAGCATCCCCTTTACCCTGCCGACTTGCTTCATCTGCAACCAGCAACCCTCGCCTTTGCGCTGCAGAAATACAGACAACTAAATCTATCTCCTGCAGGGTAGCTAATGCAGTCCACTTTTTTGTTAACTGCAATTCGTCATCAGGGGGCGTTGCGTATTTAAAAGCATGATAGATGCCTTCTTGATAAAAAAACACCCGCAATATTTCATGCTTACTTTTAATTAAAGCTTCTATCAATTGGTAAGCACAATATCCTGCATTAGAGTTGTTAGGACTTGAATTTATCTGTATGGCATATTTCATTGTTATTATTTAACTCACATATCAATAGTTATTTTATAATGGATAGATAATTTATGAACCAAAACTCTCTTTTCCTGTCCAGTTTTCATGCGATATACACCTAAAATCATTACCCTTGCCCTTCTACTGCTTTTTTATCCATTAACGCTTCTAGCAATTGATATTGAAGACATTTCTCTACCTGATATGGGTGATTCTTCTGGCGCTTTGATCTCGCCAGTACAAGAAAAAGAGCTAGGCGATGCTTTTTTTAGAAGCCTGCATTCAAGAATAAAAATCAATCACGACCCAGAAATACAGCACTATATTCAATCTATTGGCAAACAACTGGTTGCTAATAGCGACCTGCCCTCCAATCCTTTTCATTTTTTTGTAGTACTGGACAAACAAATAAATGCCTTTGCCGGCCCCGGTGGATATATTGGTATTAATGCGGGTTTATTTTTATTAACAGAAGCGGAAAGTGAACTGGCTTCTGTGATGGCACATGAGGTTGCTCATGTCACACAGCGTCATTTGTATAGAGCCTTTGAAGCGGCTAGTAGATTATCAATCCCTACTGCTGCTGCCACATTGGCTGCAATTTTACTAGGCACACAAGCACCTGCTTTGGGTCAGGCGGCTTTAATCGCTATTCAGGCAGGCAGTGTACAGTTTCAAATAAATTTTACCCGTGATAATGAAAAAGAAGCCGACCGGGTTGGCATGAAAATCTTATCAAAATCAAATTTTAATCCTCGTAGCATGCCGGTTTTCTTTGAACGCCTACAGCAATCAACACGCTACTCTGGCCAAAATATTCCAGAATTTTTGCGCACTCATCCAGTATCTTCATCACGAATCGCCGACACCCGGGGCAGAGCCAATAAATACGCTTATAAACAATTCCCTGATTCTCAAGACTATTTGTTAACCCGAGCCAAACTCCGGGTTATGACAGCAAATAATCTAGATCAGGCCATTAATTATTTTCAGATCAGGAAAAATCAGGGAACTAAAAAACAACGAGCGGTTGCTCGTTATGGCATGGCTCTCACTCAAATAGAATCACAGGAATATTCATCAGCCAGACAGGCTTTTCAGCAATTAATAGCTGAATACCCCAGTCAGCCACAGTACGCTTATGCCCTTGCCGATTTAGAAATTGCCACAAATGATTATCCCACTGCGCTCAAACTATTGAATAATTCTGTGGCTCATTTTCCTCTTAACAATGCCCTAAAAATAAAATATATTGCTACTTTATTAGAAACAAAAAACTTTGAAAAGGCCAAAACACTATTAAATTCTTTAGATTATGTAAGCAGAACACAACCTTTGTATTATGAATTGATGGCTCAAACGTATGCAAAACTGGACCAGCCCGCTGAATCACATCGTTATTTAGCCGAATATTATTACTCAGTGGGTTATACATCTTCAGCTATTTTACAAGTAAAACTGGCAAAAAAAGCTAAGGGAAATAATTTTTATTTACAAGCCATTCTTGATCAACGCTTACAGCATTTTCTTGATGAGGAAAAAGAACGTAAACGTAATCAATAATATTTTTAT
>CAZDMC010000137.1:0-5956 GCA_964506335.1 uncultured Methylomarinum sp.
CGTTTCCTTGAAGCACAGCAATCTAATAGTAAAGCGTATTACATGATTGGCGGCTGGCTCGACGGATATGTTACTGGCGTCAACCAATATGCCTCAAAGACATACAATATGCTTTCGTTTGAAACGCCAGAATTATTGGCAATGGTCATTAAAAGCCACTGTGAAAAAAACCCAGATGATCGTTTGTTTAGTATAATGAACAGTATCCTTGAGCGACTCAAGGAACAGCGTATCAAAAAAGATTCACCTCGTGTTGAAATAATAACCGGAAATAAAAAAGCGATTATGTACCAAGAGGTGATTCGTCGGATGCAAACAACACTCACTAAAATAGGACACTACAAGGGCAATACTGATGGTAGATTCACTCCGGAGCTTAGAAAAGCCATAGCGAATTTTCAACAGAATGAAGGTTTAGAATCCAGCGGATTTCCTGATCAGACTACGCTTTGGAGACTATTTCGTTAAACCAACTTAACATTAAAAGGGTTATAGCTAAGCTGAACTGGCTAACACAAAACCGGACACATACTTTATGATATCTTAAACTCAACTGATTTTTCTAAAAAATTATCAGTTGGAAAATTTGTCGTAGATTATTCGTATTTATAGAGGTACCCTTAAATAATCTAAAACCAGTCCCACAAAAACAGCCATACCAAAATAATTGCTATTAAGAAATGCCTTAAAACAAAGCGCTTTCTCTCTATGAAAAATTAATTTTTGTTGATAGATGGACAAACCTGAAGCTATTGCAACACCACCATAATAAAACCAGCCTAGTTGTTGCATTTGCCCGATTACAATTAACAAGACTGTAATTATTAGTTGAAGCACCGCCATTATTTCGCGGTCTTTATCTCCAAATAAAATGGCTGTGGACTTTACTCCTATTTTTAAATCATCTTCCTTATCCACCATCGCATACATGGTGTCATAAACTAATGCCCATAACATGACCGCCAGATACATCACCCAGGCGACCAAGGGCAAACTATTGGTTTGCGCACTAAATGCCATCGGCACTGCAAAGCCAAAAGCAATGCCTAAATAGGCCTGGGGTAATTGGGTGTATCGTTTGGTAAAAGGATAACTGGCTGCCAGAAATGCGGCTACAAATGACAACATTATGGTCATCATATTTAGCTGTAATACCAACATAAAAGCGCTCAAACATAACACAATAAATAAAATAACCGCTTCTTTAGGACTGACCTTTCCAGCTGCTATGGGTCTTAGTTTGGTACGCTCAACTTGAGGGTCAATTTTGCGATCTGCAAAATCATTAATCACACAACCGGCTGCTCGCATTAACACCACACCGGTACAAATAATAAATAATACAGCTAAATCTGGCTTGCCATCACTGGCTACCCACAGCGCCCATAACGCCGGCCATAATAAGATCAGAATGCCAATAGGTTTATCAAATCTCGCTAACAAGTAATATTGCTGTAAGCGGTCAATAATGAGCGCTTTATTCACCTTCAGAACTCCGGATAGATTCTATGATAGACGTTGTTGAATGGCCTTCTATAAAAGATAAAATTTTTACTTCTCCGCCATTTGCCAATACACTCTCATGTCCTGCTATCGCGGTAATATCGGTGTAATCTCCACCTTTAACCAAAATATCAGGTAATAACCGCTCTATTTCATCTTTGGGTGTATCATTTTCAAATGGTAGCACCCAATCGACACATTCCAGTGCGGCTAACATTTCCATTCTGTATTGCAGATCATTAACCGGACGTTCCGACCCTTTTAATCGCTTAACCGAATCATCACTGTTTACCAGCACAATTAAGCGCTCACCCAATTCTCTGGCTTGCTGTAAATAGCGAATATGGCCAGGATGCAATATATCAAAACAACCATTGGTCAGGACACACTTTTCACCTGCTTGTTTAGCCAGTCGCATGGCCTGCTTTACTTCATTTAAGGTACCTATGCCTTTATGATGTGCTCGCTGTCCTTGTAATGCATATTCCAGTTCTTCGGTATTTACCGTTGCTGTACCTAGTTTTCCGACCACAATACCTGCACCCATATTGGCTAAAATAGTGGCTTCGGCCAAGGTCTTTTTTGCGGCTAAACTGGCCGCTAATACTGAAATTACCGTGTCGCCAGCACCTGTCACATCAAACACTTCTCGTGCATGAGTGGGTAAATGAAGCGGTTCATCTTCTAATGTTAATAAGGTCATTCCATTTTCGCCTTGAGTAATCAGTAAAGCTTTTAAATCCATTTCCTTTAATAAATTCATCCCTTTTTCAACAATTTTCTGTTGATTCCCACAATGTCCTACTACGGCTTCAAATTCAGTTAAATTGGGTGTGATCAAAGTGGCATGTTTATAAATAGTAAAATCTGAACCCTTGGGGTCAATCAATATCGGCTTGTTTAATTTGGTAGCCAACTTAATAAATCGCTCAGTACCTGTTAATGTCCCTTTGCCATAATCTGATAAAATAATAACATTGGCTTGCATTATTTCAGCATGGTATTGATGGAGTAATTGTTCATTATCTACTGCATGAAAACCATCTTCAAAATCAAGACGAATCAATTGCTGATGCCGACTGATAACTCTTAACTTAGTAATAGTAGGATAGCTTTCCAAGGCTACAAATATTGTTAAAACTCCCGCTTGTTTTAACAGTGATTTTAATAATTCTGCCTGTTCATCATGCCCTACAAACCCCATGACTGAGACTTTTCCACCTAGTGATGCAACATTTAAGGCCACATTACCTGCACCGCCCGCCCTATGTTCATCATTTTTAACATGAACGACGGGTACCGGTGCTTCAGGTGATATCCTGGAAGTCGATCCATGCCAGTATCGATCCAGCATTAAATCGCCAATGACTAGCACGCGGCCTGATGAATAATTGGGTATTTGCATAGCTTTAAACGCAGTTTTTAGAACAAAATGATATTATATACTTTTATTAAATTTTAGAGTGCATGGCATGAGCGTAAAAATTTATCACAACCCACGTTGCAGTAAATCCCGACAAACCTTGCAATTGATACAAGCACAAGGCATAGAGCCAGAAATTATTGAATATTTAAAAACCCCGCCATCCATTGATGAGCTGACTACTATTTTAGACTATTTGAAAATGGAGCCTCGTCAGTTAATGCGTAAAAAAGAAGCTGCATATAAAGAGACGGGGATGAACAATCCTGATCTTGATAAAGAGGTTTTAATTAAAGGCATGATTGCATCACCTAAACTGATCGAAAGACCTATCGTTTTAGCTAATGGGAAAGTTGCGATAGGTCGTCCGCCTGAGAATGTTCTTGCTATCCTTTAAACCCTCACAATATGACAAAAATCCTTATTCTTTACTACAGTCGTAATGGTACAACCGAAAAAATGGCTCATCAAATTGCCAGAGGCGTTGAATCATTAAAAAATGTAGAAGCTGTATTAAGAACCGTGCCTGAAATTTCAACAGTGTGCGAACAAACAGAAAATTCAATTCCTGAAAAAGGTGCGCCTTTTGTAACACTTGTCGACTTAAAATCATGCGATGGCCTAGCTTTAGGCAGTCCCACACACTTCGGTAATATGGCAGGCGCATTAAAACATTTTATTGATCAGACCACAGAACTCTGGTTTGCAGGCTCATTATCTGGAAAACCCGCCGGGGTTTTTACCTCCACCAGTGCTATGCATACAGGACATGAGAGCACACTATTGTCCATGATGTTGCCATTAATGCATCACGGCATGTTAATCATGAGTGTACCTTGTAATGAAATTGCATTAAAGGAAACCAGCACTGGCGGTACGCCTTATGGCCCAAGTCATTTATCTACTGCCCACGATTTAAGTGCTGATGAAAAAAGTATCTGTCGGGCATTGGGTCATCGTCTTGCAAAAACAGCTATTGCACTAAAACAGGCATCATGAAAAGAATTTACTATTACTATATGGCTTTGACCGGTTTTTTTGGTTTATTTATTTTATTAATGCTCTGGAATACCCTAATATCACCTTCTGAAAATTTTCCTGTTGTCGTGGTTCTACTTGGTACAGTGGCTCCCCTGCTATTTCCGATGAGAGGCATGCTCAATGCTAATCTGAAAAGCTGCACATGGATGAGTTATTTAAGTCTGTTTTATTTTACCTATGGAATTTCTGAGGCTTATATCGCCACTTCTTCTATTGAATTTTACTGCGCTTTATTAGAAATATTTTTTAGTCTGCTACTCTGTGCTGGTTGTAGCTTTTTCGTTTATATAGATGAATAGCCCAGTATTGTGCACAAGCAACTTCCTTTACAGTTTGAATTTCAATCAAATCAAAGTTTCAATACTTTCTACCCGGGAGATAATGACGAAATTATTAACCATCTTAAACAACTCTTTATCAATAAAGAACAGCTTATCTATCTTTGGGGGACAGCAGGAACAGGCAAAACACATTTAATTCAAGCGGTCGGCCAAACAGCAAATACTCAAAATAAATCATACTTTAGTTTTGCTCTTAATCAGACCTTACCTCCACCCAGCCTACTGGATGGCCTGGAACAACTGGACCTAGTCTGCTTTGATAATATTGAAAATATTGCTGGAAATATTGAATGGGAACAGGCTTTTTTTAACTTCTTTAATGTACATAGGGATAATAATAAGCACCTTTTATTATCAGCTCACTGCCCTCCTAAATTTCTTTCCATTCAATTACCAGATCTTAAAACACGCATGAGCTGGGGGCTCACTTTAAAACTTAAAGCCTTAACGGAAGAACAGCAGCTTAATGCGCTGATGTTTAAAGCCAATGATTTAGGATTTAAAATACCCCTTACTGTCGGACGCTTTCTAATGTCGCATTATGCTCGGGATTTGCCTTCAATCTGGCAACTACTGGATAAAATTGAACATGCAACTTTAGCTGAAAAACGTAAAATAACCATTCCATTTTTAAAACAAATCATGAGCAATCACTAATATCATGTATCAAGATAAAGTACTTATTGTTGGAACGGGAGCTATTGGGGGCTTTTATGGTGCCTTACTTGCAAAATCGGGTGCTGATGTATCTGTTGTTTGTCGCTCCGACTTTGAAATCGTAAAACAGCAGAGCTATAACATTAAAAGTGACACGCTGGGGCAATGGTCATTTATACCTTCCCAGGTTTTACAATATGCCGGTGATTATCAAGGCCAGGCTGACTATGTCATTTTATGTACAAAAATCACCCCTGAAATTGATAGAATCCAGCTGATAAAAGAGGCCGTTAGCGAAAAAACCTGTATCGTTTTTATCCAGAATGGCGTTGAAGTAGAACAAGAATTAATAGATGCATTTCCTGATAATACAATTATCAGCGGGCTGGCATTTATTTGCTGTAACAAAATAAATCCGGGGGTAATCCATCACCTGGCTTATGGTAAATTAACCTTAGGTAATATCAATAACATTACAAACAAAACAAACAATGCCCCGCATCTAAGTGCTTTAATTAATCAGGCCGGCATTAAGTCGAACACATCAGATGCTATCATTAGTAATCGCTGGTTAAAATGCCTTTGGAATGCGGCTTTTAATCCACTTTCGGTTTTATCAGATGGTCTTTCAACTCAAGATATACTCAATTCTCAGGAAACATGGGTAAGAACTATTATGCAAGAGGTCTGTACTGTGGCCGCAGCCTGTGGCCATCCTTTAGCTGACAATTGTATTGATATCAATATCAAAAACACCTATGCCATGCCGCCGTATAAAACCAGCATGTTATTAGATTTTGAAAATCACCGAACCATGGAAATAGAAGCCATATTAGGAAACACTATCAGAGCCGCGCAAAGAGAAAAAACAGCATGCCCTACACTTGAAGCTTTATACGCCTTAATGAAATTAAAAGAATTAAGCATCCTTCAGCAATAAAACACCTCTCTTTTAAGTAATTTATGACGTAGCAATAAAAAATAATTGGTG
>CAZDMC010000138.1:0-3117 GCA_964506335.1 uncultured Methylomarinum sp.
GCTTATGCACAAGTGTAAGCGGTCAACTGATTTATCTAGGATAAACCAGGTAAAGATGTCATTTTCCAGTTTATGCAAACATTAATTTGTACTATTTTAGCGGATTAACCGCTTGTAAAGCCCAAATATCATCAGCATACTGAGTTATCGTTCTATCCGTAGAAAACTTGCCACTGTTCGCTGTATTCAAGATACTCATTTTAGTCCACTTTTCTTTATCGGAATAAGCTTCACTTACACGTTCCTGCGCATCAATAAAACTGCGGAAATCAGCTATTGTCATCCACGGATCATTTGAGCTTTTAATTGAACCGATAATATCGTCAAAAATACCTTGCTCAAATTGATTAAAGTGTCCACTCTCTAGCAAATTAATGACCGCTTTAATCTCTTCATCCCCTTCAATGATTGCGCAAGGATTATAATGAGATTTTAATGCCTCAACCTCTGCTTCGGTTAAACCAAACAAGAAAAAGTTTTCTTCGCCTACTTCTTCACGAATCTCGACATTGGCACCATCTAATGTACCTATTGTTATGGCACCGTTCATCATGAATTTCATGTTGCCGGTGCCCGATGCTTCTTTACCTGCTGTTGAAATTTGTTCTGACAAGTCGGCGCCGGTACAAATTTTTTCCATGGCTGAAACCCGATAATTGGGCAGAAAAACCAGTTTCAGTTTATCACCGACTTGCGGATCATTATTAATCACGTTGGCGACATTATTAATTAATTTAATGGTTTTCTTGGCCATATAATAACCGGGTGCTGCTTTACCACCAATCAATACGCAACGAGATACCCAGTTCTTGGTGTCGCCTCGTTTAATCCGGTTATATAAATGGATCACATGCAATACATTTAAAATTTGTCGCTTATATTCATGGATTCGTTTCACTTGAACATCAAACAAGGCATCTACCGTCAAGCCTAGATCAACACCTAATTCTGCTGATTTATAATCAATTAATTGCTGTTTACTTGATTGTTGCAGAGCAAACCATTTTTTTCTAAATGCCGGTTTTTCAGCATACGGTTTAAGTTTTTCTAACTGTGACAAGTCAGTCACCCAGCCATCACCAATTGTTTTGCTAATTAATGCGGCCAAATCAGGATTACAAGCGGCTAACCAGCGTCTTGGTGTAACCCCATTGGTTTTATTGTTGAATTTCTCAGGCCACAGTTGATAAAAGTCATTAAACAAGCCATCGACCAGTAATTGTGAATGCAATGCCGCCACGCCATTCACAGAAAAACTGCCGACAATAGCCAAATAAGCCATACGCACCTGCTTATCAGCACCCTCTTCAATGATTGACATTCTTCTCTGGTATTCTGTTTGACCCGGCCAACGCTCAGCAACTGTTGCCATAAATTGCGCGTTGATTTCAAAAATAATTTCCATTATCCGCGGCAATAGATATTGCATTAAGCCTACTGACCATTTTTCCAGAGCTTCTGGTAGTAAAGTATGGTTGGTATAAGCCATTGTATTTCTGGTTATTTCCCATGCATCGTCCCAGGCAAAGCCATGCTCATCCATCAGTAGACGCATCAATTCGGCCACTGAAATACTAGGATGAGTGTCATTCAACTGAAAACAGTTTTTTGCTGCAAAATGAGTGAAATCCTCACCATGTCGACCCACCCAATTAGCCACCACATCTTGCAAACTGGCCGATGCTAATAAATACTGTTGTTTTAATCTTAAAATCTTGCCATTTTCATTGGCATCGTTGGGGTACAACACCATGGTTATATTTTCTGCCGTATTCTTCTCGGCAACTGCTTCGGCATAAGCGCCGGCATTAAATTCTTGCAAATTGAACTCTTCGGTTGCCTCGGATTTCCATAAGCGCAAAGTATTCACTGTGCCGTTTTGATAACCTGGAATAGGCGTATCGTAAGGAACCGCTAAAATATCATCGGTATCAACCCAGCACACTTTTTCATTGCCTTGTTCATCACGCTGTCTTTCTGTATGCCCACAAAATTTGATTGTTGCAGTATATTCTGGACGTTCAATCTCCCAGACATTACCATTGCGTAACCAGTGATCTGGTTTTTCGATCTGTTCACCATTTTTTATGGCCTGGGTAAACATGCCATATTCATAACGTAAACCATAACCGGTTACTGGCAATTGTAAAGTAGCACAACTATCAATAAAGCAAGCCGCTAACCGGCCTAATCCACCATTACCTAAACCTGCATCTGGCTCGCTGTCTATCAGTTCTTCCAAATCCAGTCCCAGCTCATATAATGATTTTTCCACTGTATTGGTGATACCTAGGTTTAGCATGGCATTACTGAGTGTTCTACCCATCAAGAATTCCATGGAAATATAGAACGCCCTTTTACAATCTGCATCTTTATAGCTATTGTAGGTATGTTTCCAACGCTCGATTAATCGGTCACTCACTGCCAAAGATAATGCCTCATAGGCATAATGTGGAGAGCGACATTTTGCATCTCGTCCCAGACGATGACTGTAATATTTTTTAAAATCATAAACAAAATCCTTTTTATCCATGCCCAAATCGGGAAGCATAGTGATACTAGGTTTTGGTTTGCTTTTCTCGAAAGTTCTATTTGGCATATATTTTTACTGTTTGTATTATTAAAATTCTTATATCTTAAAGTAGAACAGATAAGGCTTGTAACATCTATGCTACTTTTAGAGTTGAGAAGTCCAGCAATTTTAGCAATTAAAGACGACCTAAAATAGCTAAAGCTATTGACGCCTCAAAGTGTTTGACTATTGATTACAAAAACAGAGAATTCAACTTTAACCTAATTTGCCATGACACTGTTTATATTTTTTCTTGGAGCCACAAGGGCATGGGGCATTTCGACCGACTTTTTTACCTGTCCGGACAAAAGGTTGTTCAGCCGAATCTAAATTTTCCGCTATTTGTGGTGAAGGTGCTGAAATGGACTCAGGCTGTTGTTGCGTAGCTGGGTTGGCCTCTGCATGATTAAAATGCATTTCATGAGGGGTTTGCATTTGCTCATCAATCGCCTCAACATCTTTTTCCCTAGCCACTTGAACCTTGGCCAATATACCAATCACTTCATATTTTATATGATCCAGTAAGTTAGAAAACATATCGAATG
>CAZDMC010000138.1:3127-5939 GCA_964506335.1 uncultured Methylomarinum sp.
CGCGCTTATATTCCTGTTTAGGATCTTTTTGGGCATAGCCTCTAAAATGAATCCCCTGACGCAAAGCATCCATCGCTGCCAGATGTTCTTTCCAGCTGTTATCCAGCACTTGTAACATTATTGATTTCTCAAAATGGCGCATAACTTCGGGGGCAGAGATCAATTCTTTGTCTTGACTGGATTGCTTTAAAGCATCTATCACCGTTTTACGTAAATCAGTCTCTTGAAAGGACTTCTCTTCATCCAGCATATCTTGCAAAGGGATATCAAGCAGATATTCGACTGATAAATGTTCTTCAAGACCGGCTATATCCCATTGCTCTTCCATTGTTTTAGCGGGAATATATTTAGTGATCACATCGTTCAAAACATCATCACGTAACTGACTGACCATTTCGCTAATATCTTCAGCGGCCATCAGTTCATTTCTATGCTCATAGACCACTTTACGCTGATCATTAGCCACGTCATCATAGGCTAGTATTTCTTTACGCATATCAAAGTTTCTGCCTTCCACTTTGGTCTGGGCATTTTCTATGGCACGCGTTACCCATTGGTGCTCAATCGCTTCACCCTCTTCCATACCCAATGACTTCATTAATCGAGCCACACGTTCGGAGGCAAATATACGCATCAAGTCATCTTCCAGTGATAGATAAAAACGGGTGGAACCCGGGTCTCCCTGGCGGCCTGAACGGCCTCTTAACTGATTATCAATGCGTCGGGATTCATGTCTTTCAGACCCAATAACATGCAAACCACCGCTGGCTATTACTTGCTGATGTCGGTCTTGCCAGTCCGCATGAACTTTTTCTTTTTCAGATTCTGTAGCTTCATCACCCAATGCTTTTAATTTTGCATCTAAATTACCACCTAACACAATATCAGTACCACGACCGGCCATATTGGTGGCAATGGTTACTGCACTTGGCATACCGGCATTTTCAATAATATGGGCTTCACGCTCATGTTGTTTGGCATTCAACACTTCATGCTTAATATTATTTTTAACTAAATATTGAGCAATAATTTCTGAATTTTCAATAGACGTTGTACCTACCAATACCGGCTGTTTTGTTTTAACACAGTCTTTAATATCTTCGACAACGGCCAGATATTTTTCTTTCTTGGATAAAAAAACCTGATCACCTTTATCATCACGAATCATTTTTTTATGGGTTGGAATAACAACCACTTCCAATCCATAAATTTTGTTTAACTCAAAAGATTCGGTATCAGCCGTACCTGTCATACCTGATAGTTTTTCATACAGGCGAAAATAATTCTGAAAAGTAATGGATGCCAAGGTCTGATTTTCGTTTTGCACCGTAACGCCTTCCTTTGCTTCTACAGCCTGATGCAAACCATCAGACCAGCGTCTACCCGTCATCATTCTGCCAGTAAATTCATCAACAATAATAACTTCATCGTTTCTGACTACATAATCCACATCTTTTTGAAACAAAACATGGGCGCGTAAAGACGCTTGTATATAGTGCATTAAGCGAATATTAGCCGCATCGTATAAAGTGGCTCCTTGCTCCATCATGCCATATTCAACCATAAGGCCTTCAATGCGTTCATGGCCTGCTTCAGTTAAATGAATTTGTTTGCTTTTTTCATCCACCAGATAATCACCTGGCATTATTTCCTGTTCTTCTTTTTTTTCAACGATTTCCTGTGCCGTTAAAAAAGGCACCAACTCATTGGTTTTGATATAAACTTCTGTACCTTCTTCGGTAGGCCCAGAAATAATAAGAGGGGTTCTGGCTTCATCAATAAGAATGGAGTCGACTTCATCAACAATGGCAAAATTTAACCCGCGCTGTACTTTTTGCTGAAGATTAAAGGCCATATTGTCACGTAAATAATCAAAGCCAAATTCGTTATTGGTACCATAGGTTATATCAGCAACGTAAGCTTCTTTACGCTGTTGAAATTCCATATCACTAGTAATAACGCCTGTTGTCAGCCCTAAAAAGGTATAAAGCTTACCCATCCAGTCAGCATCTCGAGCAGCTAGATAATCATTGACTGTAACAATATGAACACCTTGCCCAGGTAATGCATTCAAATAAGCCGCTAATGTTGCCATTAAGGTCTTACCTTCACCTGTTTTCATTTCCGCAATTTTGCCGTCATTTAAAATCATGCCACCTATCAGTTGCACATCAAAATGACGCATTTTAAACACCCGAATGGATGCTTCTCGCACCACAGCAAAGGCCTCGGGAATCAAATCATTGAGCTTAACGCCTTGAGCAAGGCGATCACGAAACTCCTGGGTTTTTTCCTTCAACTCAGGGTCTGACAATTTTTCATAGTCTGCTGCAAAAGCATTGATCTTTTTTACCAATGCTTGCTTTTTCTTAACATTCCTGTCATTACGACTTCCAACAAATAATTTAACCAGCTTACTCAGCATACTTCTTTTTTCCAGTGAGATTTAGCAACATGCACAAAATAGGGGCTCTTCAACTTAACCAGAGTAGATAAACTCTTTAGCTAGTTGTTAAACTTATTTTATGCAGGTTTCATAGTATTAATCCGAACCCACAGATTCAAATTAAAGTGTGGTACAAAATTTGTTGATTATACAATGAATTTGGCTGTTATTTCCAGATAATAATGCCCTCTTTCTCTTAGAACCTGTTCAAGATCGTTACGAGCCACTACCAGTTGTGTACAGACGGAGCACAGAAACCAGAGTTTACACGCAGTAAATGAGGGTTTCGAGCACCGCCCAAGCGCGATTGGCAGTAGCGCAGTAGATCTTGAACAGGTTCTTAAACCTAGAAAAATCAGTTGACCG
>CAZDMC010000139.1:0-5937 GCA_964506335.1 uncultured Methylomarinum sp.
TTTTTCGCCCAGATTTTCCACAAAATCCGTGATCAACTGATTTTTCTAGGATTAACGGCTTTACTCTGTTCTTTACTTGACTTACCAGGAAGTTTTAGTGATTTTAATTTATTACCCGCTTGTCTTTTATCATCAAATTCAATCTGAATATCCTGTTTTTCAAGTAATGCTATGGCTTCATCCTGGCATCACTCAATGTTTGTAGTTGTTTCATATTAATTGTTTTATGAGTTCTCAGTATTTGATTTGCGCATACTATACGCAGGGAGAGTTAAGACTCTATCATCATAAAGCGCTCCACCGATAGTAAAATGATACAGGGTTTGAAAACTCATGTCTTGCAAGCCGAGAAATTGATGAACAGGGTCATCAAAAAAACAACCTATTCCGGTTCCTTGAATATTCATTGCTTCTGCCTCAAGGTAAAGTACTTGTCCAATCATGCCGCATTCCCAATAGAGCTGAGGATATAACCAAGCCCCTATTTTTTGTAATGTTTTTTCAAACCTAGACAACATAGCTATGGAAAAACAGCCGTCGGCAGCAATCTCTTGCTGGCAAGATAACTGCTGTGAAAGTGACCTGACATCACCTTCAATTAAACAGTATAACGGTACTTTTTCGGGACACGTTTCCAGTTTTTGCCAGACAAACTCTTCATTCATTAGTGACTTTAATTCGGTCAATGCCTCGGGGTCACGTATTAGGCAATAGACCCCTGGTTTGACTCCCTCTACTCGATGTACAAAAAATATCAACTGTACCCTGGTGGAAGAAATAAATGCATTAAAAGGCGATTTTACTTGATCGGACAGTAGCCTGGCTAATAGTTGGTAAAACTGTATATCTTGAATAAAAGTCTGTTTATCCATGGCTACTGCACTGCGGCGTTGCAGTATTATATTATGTGCTTTAAGGATTGAATGAGTATGCTGAACAGTTTTTTCTTTTGTAATGACCTGGTGTAACGCAGCAAACTTAGTCGAAGGTTTTTCACAAGCGATAGCAACGGTATTGATGGCATCCCAGTAAATTGAGCTGCCACTTAAAATACTAGGCTCACCTTGCCAGTCAGATAAAGCGATTTGTTGAATGGCTTGATTAGCCAGGGATAAAATCTGGGGTTTTATTTTTGTTTTCGTGACTGCAATCAAACAATCAGCTTGTTCAGTTTCATCATTATAATCATCTGGCAAGCACAAAAGCATTCTTAGTTGAAGAGCAGATAGGTTTTCCAATATCTGACAATGCCAGCCCAATGATGCAGCAGAGAAACTAATGGCTGCTAATGCATGCCCTACATCAAGATGACAATATCTATAAGCTCTTGAACCATATTTCCACGATTCTCGCCAATAAATATTACTCAACCCCATGAAAAAAACGGGTACATTAAAATCTTTTGTCAGAATTTTCCAAAGGGTGTCTGATAAGATACAACGCGTTTCTAACCCATGCTCTTTTGGCGCATAATGCGCAATCATTGCTGTTGATGATAAGTCTTCGATTGCTGGCAGTAATAAATAAGCTTCAGTAGGGTGAAGGTTACCACTAGAAGGATTAACACGTAATGCCCAACGAGATTCCCCAGCTTGTTTCCAGGCCGACAAAGCCATGCTATGTCGCAATAAACAGGAAATAGTTTGCCCATTAAAGGGCAAGGCTGAATTACTATCTGGATAAAAAAGCGAATCATAAGGTGGTGATTCAATGTCTATATCCAGTGCTAATGAGATTAATGGTGAGCCATGATAACGCCTAAAAGGATCTGGTTGATTTTTCCAGTCCAGAAACCCTGGCCCTTCAGCAGAACGATGAAAATTATGTTTAGTCTGTTGATGGTAATGGAAAACCTTGTTTAATTCTTCATCTTCACTATCAGTTTTCATGGTTTTATTTATCTTGCTCCCGGTAAGTTGACAAAGCCTTAAACAATGTTATTCATATTTTGATTGCTCACAACAGCGCTTTTATTTCAGGAATACAAGAGCCGCAATTGGTACCGGCTTTTAAACAGTGGCCAACTTCCTGATGTGACTTTAATGCTTTCTCTTTGATGGCAGCCTGTATGGTTTTTTCACCGACATTAAAGCATGAGCAAACTATAGGTCCAATATCTTCAGTGCCTAACGGTGGTTTTCCAGTCAGTAGAGCTAGCCGTTCATCTTTTTTCAGAGCCGATTTTTCAAACAGACCGGTTAACCAGCTCCGTTCTGGCAGATCAATTGTTGGGGCCACAAAAATGATGCTCTCCAATTGATTGTCAAGTATTCGTGCTGCTCTGTATATCCCCATAGTGAGATCGGAATATTCCTGCCATTGCGAGGTTTCATCACCAGTTTTGCAGAGTACATGTCGGGTCCATGCTTGCCATGTTTCGGGTACTGTTGTATCGGCCAATTCATAACGATAGAACTGTTCTCCTGTCACCTTGACCAGATATTCCGGTGGTTTAAATTTTAAGGGGTGTCGAGATAAAATAAAGCCATACCAGGCTGCCTGATAGGTTTTTATACGCACCGGTGTATGTTTACTTTCCGGTTGATTAGAAATCGGATCAACCACTGGATTGACTAAAGTCCCCATACGTCCTTGACTAGCGTATTGTTTAGTCCAGTGCATAGGCACAAACAAGGTTCCTTGTTGTTGAGTGTCTGTTATCTGAACCCGAGCCAGCATTTTCCCCCAGATGCTTTCAATCAGTGCCAGGGTATTGTGCTTCAATTGATAATGTTGCGCATCAAGTGGGTGGATTTCAACAAAGGGTTCCGGCTTGTGCTGATTAAGGTTGGCAGCTAATGCCGTTCGTGTCATGGTATGCCATTGATCCCGTATGCGCCCGGTATTTAATATCAAAGGATAGTCCGAGTTGGGCAAATTCACAGGTGGCCTGGGAGTGATAGCAATGAATTGCGCCTTTCCTGATGAGGTAAAAAATTGACCGTCGGCAAACAGTCGCGGTAAACCCTGCGGGTGTTCATGATTGACGGGCCATTGTATCGGTTGTAAATGGTCGTAATCATGTTGGCTTATCTCAGAAAAGGCTGAAATATCGAAATCTCGTACTTGTTGCTCTGGATTATTTTCATAACCTGAAAGTGCCGCGTGCTCACGGAAAATGTCGATACTCCGGGTATAATGAAAAGCCTGTTCATAGCCCATACGTCGAGAAACCTGGGTTACTATCCACCAGTCTGGCTTGGCACTGCCGGCAGGTTCAAACAAGGCTCGTTGACGTGAAATACACCGTTCGGAATTGGTGACCGTACCGTCTTTTTCACTCCAGCCCAATGCGGGTAATTTTACATGTGCCAATGCCGTGGTATCAGTTTCAGCAATACAATCAGAAACCACGACAAAATCACAACGTTGCAGCGCTAGCTTGACTTTATCAGCATTGGGTAGACTAACGACTGGATTGGTTCCCATTATCCATATGGCTTTTACTTTACTATCATAGATGGCATCAAATAAATCAACCGCAAAATAGCCGGGTTTTCGGGCTATCGTATTGGTATTCCAAAAGCGAGCTACTCTTTCTATATCCTCACTTTTAGTGAAATCCATATGGGCCGCTAACTGGTGCGCCAGCCCACCTACTTCACGACCCCCCATCGCATTGGGTTGTCCCGTCAAAGAAAACGGCCCCATGCCGGGTTTACCAATACTGCCGGTAGCCAGATGACAATTAATAATGCTGTTAACTTTATCGGTACCGGATGAGGACTGATTAATGCCTTGGCTAAACAGGCTCAAGACTTTTTTGTGATTAGCAAACCAGTTGAAAAAAAGCGCTACATCCTGTTCTTGTAATCTACAGTGTTCTGCAACATGTGCGCTATCAGTGCTGCTTGCTTGAGCGGATATTAATGTTTCCGCCCAACCTTCAGTATACTGTCGAATATATTGTTGATCCAGAGCATCTTGTTGATCCAGGTAATTGAGTAAGCCGTTAAATAGAATAGTATCGCTACCAATGGCGATAGGCAGGTGTAAATCGGCAATATCACAACTTGCTGTACGACGCGGATCGATGACCACAATTTTTACATCAGGATTTCTCTCCTTCGCTTCACGAATACGCTGAAAGCTGACTGGATGACACCAAGCGGTATTTGAGCCGATCAACACAATCATCTCTGCCTGCTCATAGTCATCATAGCAACCGGGTACGGTATCTGAGCCAAATGCGCGCTTGTATCCTGCCACGACAGAAGACATGCACAAACGGCTGTTAGTATCCATATTGCCGCTGCCAATAAATCCTTTCATCAGTTTATTGGCAACATAATAATCTTCAGTTAGTAATTGACCGGAACCATAGATAGCAACTGCATCAGGGCCGTATTGTTTGATGGTATTGATGAAAGAATCGGCAACCATGTCCAAAGCTTCTGACCAACTGCATTCTCGGCCGTATACTGTGGGTTCCAACAAACGACTTCTTAGTTCGATGGTATCTGCTAATGCTGAACCTTTAGAGCAGAGTTTGCCAAAATTAGCCGGATGCAAGTCATCGCCTTGTATTTGCAAGCGATGTAGTCCTTGGTCAACACGGGCTTTAATACCACAGCCAACACCGCAATAGGGACAGGTGGTATGAATAATTTTTGATTCAATATTGTTGTCACTTTTCATGCCAACTCTGCTGTTGGAAGGTAGCGTTGACCAAAAATCAAATATTTTCTGATTTCAGTGATATCCTGTTTTGTGTTTAGTAATTCATGATACCAGCTACCATCAGCCGTATCTCCGTATAGTACTGCACCGATTAGTTGCTTATTCAAAATGACCAGTTTTTTGTATATCCCTAGTGCAGGGTCGGTAAAACGAATGATTTCACAATTTTCATCACCCAAAAAGTTACCCACTGAAAATAAATTGATGCCGGTGACTTTGAGCTTGGTTGCAGTTGGCAAAGTTTTGTAATCAGCGGTACCTTGACCACTCAAATGATTGGCGCATACTTTGGCTTGTTCAAATAAGGGCGCAACCAGACCAAATGTTTTACCACGATGTTGAATGCATTCTCCTACCGCATAAATACAGGAGTCATTGGATTGCAGATTGTCATTAACGACAATACCGCGTTGGCAATAAATTTTTGCCTTTTCCGCCAGGGCTAAATTAGGTGTTATCCCAACTGCTGTGATAAATAAATCGCATTCCAGTTCACTGCCATCGGCAAAACGGACCGCTTTTACATGGCCATTATCATCGGAAATTAACTGCTCTGCTCTTGTAGACATTTTAAATTGCAATCCGAGAGCTTCTAGTTCGCGTTGCAACATTTCACCGGCCTGTTGATCCATCTGTCGATTAAGCAATACCGGTTTACTATGGAGCACCGTTACAAACATACCTCTTAATACCAAACCATTAGCCGCTTCTAGACCCAGCAAACCACCCCCCAGTACCACCGCTTGTTTGTGGTTGCGACTGTATTCAATCATGGTATTGACATCGAATATATCGCGAAAACTAATGACACCTTCCAAATCTGCGCCAGGAATATCAGGAACAACAGGTCTGGATCCAGTGGCAATAAGCAAGCGGTCATATTTAACACGGGTTCCGTCCTTAGCAATGACATACTGACTACGCCGATTAATATCTACAACGGCTTTATCCGAACCGGCATGTAACACAATATTGTGATCGACATACCATTGGCGGTCATTGATGACGATATCCTCAATATTTTTTTCACCACTAAGCACCGCAGATAGCATGATACGGTTATAGTTACCATAAGGTTCGCTGCCGAACACAGTGATTTCATACTTATTCGGTGCAATGGCAAGCAATTCCTCAACGGTTCTGATGCCGGCCATGCCATTACCAATAACGACTAATCTTTGTTTCATAAATAATCCATTAGATCATGAGTGTTTCCCTTAGAACCTGTTCAAGATCGTTACGAGCCACTGCCAGTTG
>CAZDMC010000140.1:0-5899 GCA_964506335.1 uncultured Methylomarinum sp.
CGACCGGTTGATTACAAATCAACTGCTCTACCAACTGAGCTACATCAGCAATGTTGAGCAGGGTATTATACAATTTTTTTTATTACTGTCTACTGCTATCTTGAATTTCTGTGATTAGATCTTGATTTCCTCTTGCCACTTTTAACAACCGTTGTATATTTTGTCTTAAACTTTCGTGATTTATCTGCTTTTAAAATTCCTGTGCCTTTAGGCTGGAATGAGGGAATGAGATGTTTTTTCCCATTACCAATCAAATCTGCTCTACCCATTTTCCCTAATGCTTCTCTAAGTAATGGCCAGTTCTTGGGATCGTGATAGCGTAAAAAAGCTTTATGCAACCGGCGCTGTTTAATGCTTTTGGGAATGGCCATATCATCGGCCTTTCTGCTGACCTTTTTCAAAGTGTTTTTACCCGAATGATACATCGCAGTTGCTATAGACATAGGCGAGGGTAAAAATGCTTGTACTTGATCGGCTCTAAAGCCATTACTTTTTAGCCATAAAGCTAAATTCAGCATGTCAGTGTCTTTTGTGCCTGGGTGTGCCGCTATAAAATAAGGGATCAAATACTGTTCTTTTCCCACTTCTTTAGAATATTTATCAAACATCTGCTTGAAACGGTCGTAACTTCCCATACCTGGTTTCATCATTTTAGATAAAGGACCGTTTTCGGTATGTTCTGGGGCAATTTTTAAATATCCTCCGACATGGTGTTGCACCAGTTCTTTAACATACTCTGGTGACTCCACAGCCAGGTCATAACGCAGGCCTGAAGCTATGAAAATCTTTTTGATACCTGGAAGCTTTCTCGCTCTGCGGTATAGTTTTATCAATGATGAATGGTTAGTATCCAGATTAGGACAAATTCCTGGAAAAACACAGGATGGTAAACGGCATGAAGCTTCAATTTTTTTATCTTTACAGGCTAAGCGATACATATTAGCTGTAGGGCCACCTAAATCCGATATATGCCCAGTAAAGGCAGGCGAAGTATCCCTTATTGCTTCTATTTCTTTAATAATGGAATCTTCAGAGCGACTCTGAATAATACGCCCCTCATGTTCAGTAATTGAACAAAAAGTACATCCCCCAAAACAGCCTCGCATAATATTGACAGAATGCTGGATCATTTCAAAAGCCGGGATATTGGCATCACCATATTGGCTATGAGGCAGACGCGAATAAGGGCGGTCAAAAACCCCATCCATTTCTTGGGTGGTTAAAGGAATAGGTGGTGGATTAATCCAGATTTGGCGTGCGCCATGTCGCTGTATTAAAGCTCTGGCATTACCTGGATTGGTTTCTCCATGCATCACTCTTGAGGCATGTGCATAGAGAATAGGATCATCTTTAACATCTTCATAATCAGGTAATCGAATCACGGTTTGTGAACGCTTTTTATTAACAATATACCGACTAAATTGAACCACTTTATCAGTGTCTGAATCCGTCGGTTTTTTATCACAGGCGGGTTCTTCCTGATAAGGATTTACCGGTGGATTTATAGTCCCTGGTTTATCAATTGAGGTCGATACTTTTTCCGTCCAGTCAACAGGAATTTGTTTAACAAAATGTACCGTACCACGTATACCTTTCAAGTCTGAAACGGCTTCTCCTTGTGCTAGACGGTGAGCAATTTCTACAATTTGTCTTTCTGCATTGCCATAGACCAATAAATCAGCCTTAGAATCCAGCAATACCGATTTTCGCACTTTATCTGACCAGTAATCATAATGTGCCATGCGTCTTAAACTGGCTTCGATACCGCCAATAATCACTGCTACATTTTTATAAGCTTCGCGGCAGCGATGGGAATAGACATTGACTGCACGATCAGGGCGCCTACCCCCTGCACCATGTGGCGTATAGGCATCATTAGAACGTATTTTTTTATCCGAAGTGTAGCGATTGACCATGGAATCCATATTGCCGCCAGTCACACCAAAAAATAGCGACGGCGGGCCTAATACTCTAAAATCTTCTGCACTTTGCCAGTCGGGCTGGGAAATAATACCCACCCTAAAGCCTTGGGCTTCCAGCGTTCTGCCAATAACCGCCATACCAAAGCTTGGATGATCAACATAAGCATCGCCAGTAACCAAAATAATATCGCAGCAATCCCAGCCCAGTTGATCCATTTCATCTCTGCTCATCGGCAGTTCGGGAGCAATGCCAAAGCGTTGAGCCCAATGTTTTTTATAGCCGAATAATTCGGGTGCGGTTTGCATCATATCTTAAATACTTTATCTAATACGGAGCTGTTGTTACGTTTAAAATCTTTTACAAAAGTGCTAAATTCAAGCTGATATTGCTGTTCTAATTCTTTAGCTTTGTATCTTAATTGTTTGAGGGTCGGCTTTTGAGCATTTTCTCTAAAGGCAAAACCGATAATATTGCCGCGTTTACGCACCGGTAAAAAAAGAATCCGCCATTTAAACACTCGCCCCATATTCCAGGCGACTTCTTTAAATGTATCTTTATTAGTTCCCCACAGATTAATCGCTAACATACCATCATCGTTTAATAAAGTGCGGCAACCATCAAAAAAATTCTCACTACTGACTTCAAGAGCCATTCCTTCATGATCAAATGCATCTATTACAATGAGATCATGTTGCTTTTTCATTTTTTTACTTTGCCTGGAAACGTATTCGCCACCACAGCCTATTTTTACTGTGAGACGTCGGTCAAGTGGCAGTCCAAAATGACTTCGCGCAATTTTTAAAACGCTGTTACGATATTCAATAACCTTGATTTTACAATCTGTAAATTGATGCAGTAAATATTTGGTAATGGTGCCTCCCCCCAGACCGATCATCAAAATATCCTGAGGTGATTCATTAAAAAGTAATAAGCCCATCATGGCTCGGGCATATAAAGAATGTAATCGGTTAGGGTCATCTAACAACATGGTGCTTTGCCTAGAGTGTGAGCCAAAATGCAAAGCCCTTACGCCTTTCTGGTCAACAATCTCAATAACGCCCTCATCATCTTGACTTTGATAAACCAGGGTACCGTCATATTTATACATAAATATTCATATTCTTTTAAACTGCTACTATTTTCCCCTATAAGTGCCTAAATGTCTTGAAAAATATACGATTTCATCACCGCCCTTTATTATCTTTAGCGATCCCCATGATTTTAAGCAATATTTCCACCCCATTATTAGGTTTGGTGGATACCGCTGTAATGGGGCATTTAGATTCAGAACAGTATTTAGCCAGTGTGGCTTTAGCTGGCCTGATTTTTAGTTTTGTGTTTTGGGGTTTTGGCTTTTTAAGAATGGGAACAACAGGGCTAACCGCGCAGGCATTAGGCGAAGACAACCCAGCAGAAATAAATGCCGTATTGATCAGAGCCATTATTTTAGCGCTGATTATTTCGACTTTTTTATTGTTATTACAAACATGGATTGCACAATGCAGTTTTTGGTTGATAGAAAGCAGTAACGAAGTGGAACAATTGGCCAGAAACTACTTTGAAATTAGAATATGGAGTACCCCGGCAACACTAGGTTTGTATGTATTAATGGGCTGGTTTTTAGGACAGCATAAGGTAAAAATACCTTTACTGGTGGTGTTAATAACAAATTTAACTAATATTGGTCTGGATTTATTATTTGTCTACCATTTTAAAATGCAAGTAGAAGGGGTTGCTTTAGCCTCGCTTATTGCTGAATATACTGGCTTAATTGTAGCTTTAGGAATTGCTTGCTCAATACTATTTAGAGAAAAGCTAAATTGCACTTGGCACGATATTTTTTGTCTGCTCAAGTTTAAAGCCATGCTCATTATTAATAGTCATATTTTTTTACGCACCTGGTGTTTGATTTTTACTTTTGCATTTTTTACCGCACAAGGTGCAAAAATGGGAGCTTCAGTATTGGCCGCCAATGCTGTTTTACTCAATCTTCAATCTTTTATGGCTTACGCATTAGATGGCTTTGCACATGCAACAGAAGCTTTGGTAGGCAAAGCGATGGGTGCAAAAAACAGGGCGGCTTATAAACAGGCAGTATTCACTGCGGCTTTATGGTCAGCAGTCGTAGCGATTATTTTTTCAATCATTTATCTGGTTTTTGGCAAACATATTGTCAATGCTTTGACAGGGTTGATGAATGTCAGAGAACTGGCCTATATCTACCTGCCCTGGCTAGTCATTATGCCTCTGGTTTCATTTGTCTGTTATCTTTTTGATGGCATTTTTATAGGTGCAATGTTGACACGACAAATGCGCAACACCATGATATTTTCCTTATTCGGCGTTTTTTTACCTGTCTGGTATTTTACCCAAACAATCGGTAATCAAGGACTTTGGCTAGCTATGACTGCATTTATGTTAGCACGAGGGATATCAATGAGTTTTGTATTTATCAGACGTGGATTTATTGTTGATTAGGTGTTACCTGTTTTAGTCAAAATGGTTCATAACGCTTCGCTCTTGCACCTTATGGGATATTTTTTATACGGTGTACGCGGTAAATCCATTCGAAATAAGTTTACTCCCTGCCGGACGGGATATTTATCCCGTCCGTAACGTTTATGTCCTTCGGTATGACAAAAGTCCTGATTGTATCAATACTCAAAACGTTTAAGCGTGTTTAAATGTACTTATGTTTTTTTAATATCCTGCGGACTAATTACAGGAAGGACAAAAGGATCTATGCGTGCTAATAAGTCTACTCCTTGCTCTTTTTGATAAGTTAGAATTACCCCCTGTGCGGCTTTAATAGATTCTGAGTCTACGCCGTCAACAGGAAGCACTTCCTTTTCGCCACTACTAGAAAAGATAACCTGCCGATGCTGTGCTCGAATATCTGTTGTTTCATCAAAAACCACATGCTCATTAATCATTTCCAGTGTCAATAAAGACAACATATAAACGTACCAGGCTTCTTTCTGCTTTTCCCAATCCTGCGCATAAATTGACCACAGTAGATTATAACTATTATACAAGCGCTTAATCTGACGGGGATTACGCAGATTAAAATCAATCAATCCCTGGTAAAACTTGATTTTTTGCTCAACTCCAAAGCCTTGGTTTTCTTTAATATTTTTAGTTTTTGCTTCTTCATCCTTTGCTGAAGCTTGTAATAAAGACTTAATATCCATGCTATTAATATCATCAATAATATCTTGCATTGATTCCCTGGGTTTTTCTGCATTCTCTGCTTCACTGGTTTCCTCTGGACTTATATTTTTATCATGGGAAACTGGAGCTGCTTGACTTTGTTCTGGGATGGCAATAGTTACAAATTCCGGATCATCCCAGATATAAGCCAAATATCTTGCCACAGAAAGATCATCCGGTGGCTGTAATTGAATCGGTAAGTGAACCACCTTAGCCAAATAATCTCGCGCAATACGCATGGGATCTCGCTGATGGTATTTTGCCAGTTTTTCGTAATGAAAAGCTAATGCAGGTAAAGCAATACGCTGATCCATGGCAATCACCACCGTTACCCAGGGAATATCCAGTACCAGACGAACCGCTTTAAAGGTTTTGACAATACCCTCTACACCACAGCGATCCAGATCATCCACAAAAAATACCAGTCGCCGATTGTTATTGTCAACGTTCTTACCCAAACAAATTTCACAGAGGGTTTTAATATTTTTTTCCATTTCTGGAATGGTGCCTAGATATTTTTGATAACTGGGCAAGCGAAGATAGGTTTTAAATTCCTTGGCCAAAGGGAGCGCGGCCACTGCTTTAAATTGCAGAAACATAGTCCACAACAAACCTAATGATCCTGCGCCAACAATACCCTTTAATATTAGCGAATCAACAGAAAAATTGCTTTCAAAGAAAATGGACAAGAAAACCAAAACTAAAACCAAAATAAACAGTATTCTTTTGCAATGGCCTTTCACTGCAAACTTCCAGACAACACAGG
>CAZDMC010000141.1:0-5876 GCA_964506335.1 uncultured Methylomarinum sp.
CAAAATCCTCGACGTAGCTTGCTATGCCTGCGGTTTTGTTCAATCAGATCGACCAAACCTGAGCTAAACATGAGCACGATAAAGTCCAACTTATTTCACAGATAATTCCTGAAAACTTATTAAAATCATGAATCTTCAAACACCTTTAGCAAAAGTTCGTGGCCTGGGTTCAGCAAAAACTGGCACTCATCATTTCTGGATACAACGAATAACAGCCGTTTCTTTAATCCCCTTATCATTCTGGATGGTTTCTTTTACAGAACAGCTGTTAAGCGCATCTCATGATGAAATGGTGCGCTGGCTGGCAGGGCCTATTGACACAACCATTGCGATAGCATGGGTGTTAGCTGCTTTTTATCATGCTGCATTGGGCTTACAAGTGGTGATGGAAGATTATATTCATACCGAGTGGTTAAAAATAACAACGATAGGCCTAATGAAATTAACTTTTTTCTTTTTTGCACTAGCTGCCATCGTAGTTATATTTAGAATTTCATTGACTGGATAAGGTGAGATAGAGCATGTCATCAGGCTATAAATTAATTGAACATACTTACGATACTATTGTAGTCGGTGCTGGCGGTGCGGGTCTGCGAGCCACCTTTGGGATGGCTGAAAAAGGCTTGAAAACAGCGTGTATTACCAAGGTTTTTCCTACCCGAAGTCATACCGTTGCTGCCCAGGGTGGCATTAGTGCCGCTTTAGGTAATATGGGTGAAGATGACTGGCGTTGGCATATGTATGACACCATTAAAGGCTCAGATTGGCTGGGCGATCAGGATGCCATTGAATATATGTGTCGAGAAGCCATTCCAGCCATTATCGAACTGGAACATTATGGTGTACCATTTTCTCGAACCGAAGACGGAAAAATATATCAACGCGCTTTTGGCGGAATGACCACTAATTTTGGCGAAGGTTTGGCGCAAAGAACCTGCGCTGCTGCTGATGTTACTGGCCATGCTATTTTGCATACCCTTTACCAGCAAGCGTTAAGACATAATGCCGAATTTTTTGTTGAATATATTGCCCTGGATTTGGTTATGGAAAATGGCGAATGCAAAGGAGTATTGGCTTGGTGTCTTGATGATGGTTCACTGCATTTGTTTCGAGCACACATGACGGTTTTAGCTACTGGCGGCTATGGACGCTGTTTTTTTTCCTGTACATCTGCACATACAGTGACCGGTGATGGTAATGCCATGGTTTTAAGAGCCGGATTGCCTTTGCAGGATATGGAATTTATTCAGTTTCATCCTACCGGTATATACGGTGCGGGTTGTCTGATTACCGAAGGTGTTAGAGGTGAGGGTGGCTATTTAACCAATTCCGAAGGTGAGCGGTTTATGGAACGCTATGCACCCAATGCTAAAGACCTGGCCTCACGGGATGTAGTGAGTAGAGCCATTACCCTGGAAATAAGAGAAGGGCGCGGTGTTGGCGCTGAAAATGATCATGCTTATTTACATATTGAACATCTTGATCCTGAAATTATTAAAGAGCGTTTACCCGGTATTTCTGAAACGGCCAAGATTTTCGCTGATGTTGATGTAACTAAACAGCCGATTCCGATTTTACCGACGGTGCATTACAATATGGGCGGCATACCGACTAATTATAAAGCGGAGGTTGTGACCTTAAAAGACGATAATCCAGAAACGGTTGTACCCGGCTTGATGGCAATTGGTGAAGCGGCTTGTGTTTCGGTGCATGGTGCAAATCGTTTGGGTTCAAACTCTTTATTAGATCTGGTGGTTTTTGGTCGCTCAGCAGCCCAGCGTTGTGCAGAAATAATTAAACCCGGAATGGCACATTCACCCTTAAAAGAAGATGCTTGTGATGTTGCTTTAGCTCGATTTGACCGGATTAGAAAGGCGAAAGGCTCAGAAAAAACAGCCGATATTCGCTTAGCTATGCAGAAAACCATGCAAAGTCATGCCGCCGTATTTAGAACAGGGGAAGTACTGGATGAAGGCGTTGCTAAAATGAAAAAGGTAAGAGCTTCCTTTAGTAAAGTATCTGTAGAGGATCCATCGCTTATCTGGAATACCGATCTGGTTGAAACCTTAGAGCTTGATAATTTACTGGATCAGGCTTATGTCACCATAACGGCGGCGGCCAATAGAACAGAAAGTCGTGGCGGACATGCCCGGGAAGATTATCCAGACAGAGACGATAAAAACTGGTTAAAACATACCCTGATGTGGCTGAAAAAAGATAAAGTGAATTTTGACTATAGGCCGGTACATATGTACACCTTGACCGATGAAGTTGAGGTGATTCCACCTAAAAAGAGGGTTTACTAATGGTTGAATTTTCCCTGCCTAAAAACTCGGTTTTACAAAAAGGTAAAGAATTTCCTGCGCCGGAAGGTGCGGTGAATATCAGACGCTTTGAAGTGTATCGCTGGGATCCGGATTCCGCTGAAAATCCGCGGGTTGATGGTTATAATATTGACATGGATAGCTGTGGGCCGATGGTTTTAGATGGCATTATCAAAATCAAGAATGAAATTGATAGCACTTTGACCTTTAGACGTTCCTGTCGAGAAGGTGTTTGTGGTTCATGTTCAATGAATGTCAATGGTAAAAACACCCTGGCTTGTATTAAAGCCATAGAGGATTACACCGGCGCCATTAAGATTTTTCCATTGCCGCACATGGATGTGGTAAAAGATTTAGTGGCCGACATGACTAACTTTTATGCTCAATATGCCTCTATTAAACCCTGGATAGAAACCCAGACACCGGCGCCAGATAGAGAACGTCTGCAAAGCAAAGAAGAGCGTAAAAAACTGGATGGTTTGTATGAGTGTGTAATGTGCGCCTGTTGTTCTACCAGTTGTCCCAGTTACTGGTGGAATAGTGATAAATATTTAGGTCCTGCCGTTTTATTACAGGCTTCTCGCTGGCTAGAAGACAGTCGGGATGAAAATACCGGCGAGCGACTGGATGAACTGGAAGATCCGTATAAATTATATCGTTGTCATACCATTATGAATTGTACAGATACCTGTCCAAAAGGGCTTAATCCTGCAAAAGCCATCGCTGATATTAAAAAAATGCTGGTAGTGCGACAGCAAGGCTAAAAGTATTTATCAAGATGAATTCTTTCTCTAAATTAAAATGGCGATGCAGGAGGGGAACTAAAGAATTAGATTTTTTGCTAGAAAGATTTCTTATTAATCAATTTGCTCGTGCCGATCAGAAAGAACAGCTTTTATTTATAGAGTTGTTAGATTTACAGGACTCGCAGTTGATTTTATATTTGTTAGGCAATCAATTACCCAAAGCTAGAGGGCTTTCCGATCTGGTCAAAAAAATACGAAAGCAACCAGCTATTCGAGATTAAGCCATCAAACTTAATGCTTAAATGGCTGATAGTCATACATATACTGGCGATTATGGCTGTTTTTTTAAGTGCCTTGTCCTGGTATTATCAATCGGCAATTTGTCTATTCGTCATAATCAGTTTTAGGCTTTATTTAAGAGGCGTCAATTATGTCGGCTCACTTCGTCATAGCACATTAATGGGTTGGGAATGGCTTGATCAGGCGCACGACTTTTATCCTATTGAAGTATTATCTAGCTCTGTCATCACGCCATTATTAATGGTTGTGCATTTTAAAAGGCAAAATCATAAAAAAAAGGCTATTATTGTCTGTAGAGATTCATTATCAGAAAATGAATATAGGCAACTACTTGTTACCTTAAAAATTAATAAGACCAATTAATAATTATTGATGAGCAGAGAAAATAGTATTCATCTTGAAGTAGCAAAGATAAAAAACCTTCCGCCACTTCCAGAAGTTAGCATGAAAATTATTTCAGCAGTTAATGATCCTGAAATTTCAGTGGATAAACTGGTTAATGTGTTGTCTCTTTCTCCTGCTTTGGTGGCCAGATTAATAGGCCTGGCAAATTCGTCCTATTTTGGATATGCGGGTAAAATCAGCGATTTACGCGTTGCAATCATTCAGGTTTTAGGCTTTAAACTGGTAAAATGTCTGGCCTTAAGCATTGTACTAAATGTTGAACTGGATGCCTCTAAATGCAAATTGTTTGATGATAATTTATTCTGGAATCATGCCTTGCTTACGGCGGTGATTGCCCAGAAATTATCTGTGCATATAGATGATGAAATGATGGTGCCAGGTACTGTCTATACGGCAGGCTTATTGCTGGATATTGGCTTATTGGTGGCTGTATTTATTTTCCCTGAACAAGTCAATGATGTTTTGGCAAATTTAGATGATGCTGAAGATGCAGTATTTAAAAAAATGCAAGATGCTTTAGGCTTGAGCCATTATGAAATAGGAGCCATGCTATTAGAAACATGGAAATTGCCGGGTATCTATCAGCGCGTCGTTAAAGAATTCAGGAATAGCAGTTTTCAAGGAAAAGAAAAAAAACTGATTTTGCTATTAGAATTAAGCCATTGGATTGCTACTTATATTATTAACGAACAGCAAGATGAATTACCTGATTTTATTGAATTTTTAAGCCCATTATCTTTAAGTGGTGACAATATGCAAAAAACAGTGATGGATGTGGTTGCAGAAAAAGATAATATTAACGAATTAGCTATGCTATTAGTAGGTAAAAATTAAATGTCTTTAGAAGTAGCAATAGACAGCACATGTCTACAGGATATTTTTATTGATTTACTGAATTCATTATCTACGGTCAGGGACTTATCTGAATTAAAGTCGCAAGCCAAAACTGAAAAAGATTTAATTAGAAATGCTTTGTGTGTTCTTATCCAAAATCAGGACATGGATCGATGTTCCTTTTTTCTACTGAATGAGCACAATACGCTGGTTAATTTAACGGGTCTAAATTTTAAAGAATCATCTATCAAAAAGAAAGGAAATTATAAGCCAATGCAATTCAAGATGGGTGATGGTGTGATTGGCATTGCTGCTGAAACTGGAGAATTACAGCATTGCCAAAATTGTCAGGAAGACCAAAGATTTTCATCTCAGAGACAAAAAAATGCAACATTGCCGGGCTCGATCATTAGTGTCCCTGTTTATACTTCCGATGAGACATTGATTGGTGTCCTAAATATATCCCATCCTGAGGCGTATCATTTCAGTGACTGGCATATTCGTTTGCTTGAAATATACAAGAAAATGCTAGGCCAATTAATAACAAATTATCGTTTGTTTCAAGACATGGATGTGCAAATCAAACAGAGAACCGCCAAACTTGAACATACCCTCGACGAACTTTATAAGCTAAAAAATCATTTTGAAAGCATGTCGATGATGGATCAGCTAACGGGGCTGTATAATCGGCGCTATTTTTATGATCAGGTTGAACTAGCCATTGCTAAATCAAAACGCTATGGCCAACCCCTTTGTTTATTGATTTTAGATCTTGATAATTTTAAAAAGGTGAACGATAACCATGGTCACGGTTTTGGAGATGTTGTTTTAAAAGATGTTTCAAGAGCGTTGATGGATCAGGTGCGAGATACAGATATATTGGTGCGATATGGAGGAGAAGAGTTTGTTGTTATTTTTACCAATACAAATTGCCAGAACGGCATTATTTTTTCTGAACGTATCAGAGAGAAAATTGAATCTCTAGTCTGGTCTGAACAAAAAGAATTTAGTCAAACAGTGAGCATTGGTTTGCATTGTGTTAATGCTGACAATGATAGTAATGATCTCAATATTGATAACCTTATTCGCCATGCCGACACGGCTCTTTATAAAGCAAAAGAGCAGGGTAGAAATAAAGTGATTACTTACATACAGGGCATGTAGGGGTAAATATACTCTTCATGTTTGAGAATACCCCATTCAAGCGCATAGATTGTTGCGATGGGTCAGGTATTCTTGAGCGTGAAGAGTATATTACATTAACTAG
>CAZDMC010000142.1:0-5864 GCA_964506335.1 uncultured Methylomarinum sp.
AACTTCTGTACTAAGCAGAAAGTCATCAACTGTCATACCATGAACATCACTATAAATACTGACATTGCCCTGTTTAAACGCTTTAACATCAACTGCACAGGCTTGTTTATAAGCTATTATCAATTGTTCTTGATCAGTCATGCAGTTAGCGCAGGTTTTGTGCGCTGTAGATAGCGAACCACTAAATCATCCACTAATAGCTCTGCAATATTAATCTGACAGACACTTTCCAGCGCTTTCCAGGCAGGAATACTATTGACTTCAATAACACTCAGTTGACCATCAGTTGCTTTGATAATATCCACACCGGCATAGTCCATATTTAGTATTTGAGTCGCTTGCACGGCTAAATCAGATAATTCCTTATCCATTTTAATAGCTTCACATATTGCACCCCGCGCCACATTATTCAACCATGACATCCCGCGTCTACGCATTGCAACTATAGCTCGACCCGAAACCACAAAAACACGAATATCTGAATACCCCTGACCTTCACAGTCAATAAATCGCTGTAGATAATAAATGCCGTTGCTACTAGTTAGCCAAAATAAGTCTGTCTTTTTTTCCAGTCGCCTGACTCCTTCTCCTTGTGAACCAAACAGCGGCTTACTAATTACCTGATAACCCTGCTGTAATTCCTTTTCGACTATGGCTAATGCATCGGATCTATTTCTGAGAACCCAGGTTTGTGGTGTGTTTATTCCTGCATTTTTTAGCAGGAAACTGGTCATGGCTTTATCAACACTCCATTCTATGGCATGGCCATCGTTATAAACCGGAACACCCCGTTTTTTTAAAATATGCAAAATATCCAGATAAAACACGACTTCCTGTAACGATCCACCCGGAACGCCTCTCACAAAAACGGCATCAGGCAAAGTCGATTCAAAACCGGGAATCCTGATCGGCAAGCCTTTAGAATCCAGATTTATTTCACAGGCAGTAATAGAAACATATTCCCCACTATAGCCTCTGCTAGCAAAAGCATGGCGTAATTGCTTGCCATGCCAGCCGGGATCATCGGTAAAAATGACTATGCGACCCAATTTTATTCTCGGACTTACAGACCAAAAGATTGATCTAATAAAGCATTGTCCAGTTTTCCGGCTCTAAAGCTATTACCTGAATCCATTGCAGTAACAATAACACTGGCTGGGCTAAATAACATGCCATCAATTTTGAAAAAATCATAATTACAGGCTTTAAAAATCTCGGCAAAGGGCTTTCCATAATCTTTAGAAGTTGAGCTCGGCAACTCTTTAGCCAGTTTTTCGGCGGCTTCATCACTTCCTTTCACAAAAATATGGACTTGACCGGCAAATAAAATAGCATCGTTAGTTCGTCCCATGGCTTTAACAAAATCAGGGTGTGGAGGGCATATCGGCGCACTACCACTGCCATCAATAATATTTTCTAGCGGAAAATGTAATTCATGGGCTTTATGCATAGCCACTTCAAGCACTCGACCAACCACTTGTACACTGCCAGCAATACTGCTGGTTGGGGTCATAATAAGGGTTAATTTATCAGCAGGCAGGCCGCAAGCAGCGGCCACTTTTTCTACAATTTCAAGGGGTGGGATTTTGTCATTTTCTATGACTAATGCCGTTGAATCGGCACTATCTCGATATTCCAATTCCTGATAAAGCGCTTCGACCGATACTTTAGCGCCGTCTTTTTCTTTACAAGCCATGGCTCGGGCAGGCCCTGAACCTAATGCATAGTATTTTTCATGGGCTAAACTCCAGCCGGCATATTGACTGCCCAGACAAGCTAAAACCGGATTGCTTGAATGCACATTAATGCTTAATGGCCAATGGTGTGTGTAGCTACTTTGAGAAATAGATACCGTTCCCATTCCTCCCATGCAAATTTCTGTAATAATACGCCCTGCTTCCAGTCCACCGGGCACATTAATGCCGGCATCAATAACAGTACAGCCATTAGCCAACGTTTCCACACCCAGTCTTAATTTATCAGCATGATCAATCAAATGCTGAACCAGAGGTTGAGAGAGCTTATTAACACTTGCCGTGTATTGCATTTTATTTTACCTATTCTAAAAGCCTGTAGATGATTTGCTGTTTTGACAACAAACTATTCTCAACAACTTGTTCATTTTTTCCGCCAGCAATGATACTGCAAATTGGCATAGCTGTGTGAATTTTTGCGCCTGGCCTGGGTATATCTGCCACCCATTCAGGCCATTGTATTTGTTCTTTAATCGTATATTCAGATTTTGAAAATACGATTTTATAGCCTTGACAGGATTTTAATTTCTCTGCTTTTTTCAATGTCCCAGCCAAAAAACATTGCATATGTTCAAACAATAAATTAGCTGTGTAAAGCTGCATACTAGCGACAGGTCTTGCATTGATTTCCAAGGCATAACAAGAACTACTATTTACCATAAAATCCAAAGAATTTACCCCCTTTAAGGCAAATTCTATCACTAGATTTTTAATCCATAAAGTCACTGTTTGAACAATTTCCTCCGCTATATCCGGCTGGCTGATAATACCCGAAAAAACAAATTCATCCTCATTAAGGCTGATAATCTGTTGTTTATGAAAGCCATAGATGATTACTTGCTTCCCATCTGTAACAAATATCACAGACATTGCCGCTCCTTCAATCTGTCTTTGCCAATAACAGGGAGTGGAGGGTATATATTGCTGTTTATACTTTCTGATACCTGCTCCACCTTCGCCTTGCATAGGTTTAAGCAGCCATCCTTCGCTAGTTTTTGGCACTGTAAATGAAACGGGAGGATACGGAATTTGCAAAACCTTTAATTTTGAAAAAAAATTAATTTTATTTTGAATCACTGTAAAAACAGCGTAGGCATTACCCAGCACCGTATAATGTTGATAAAGATATTGCAGACTTTTATTATGTGATTCAAAACCACTGCCATAGATAGCATACTTTATATTCTGGACTTTATTTAAGGCTAATAGAGCCAACATTAAATGTTCAACAGCCAGTGAATCTACTTTGATAGCATCTGTAGCTAATAGTAAAGTGTCGGAATCACAAAAACAATCTATCACTACAGGAGTCAAACCTGCATTCTTCGCCAATTGTGCCAGCATCCTGCCAGAATTAGCCACTATCAAAATAGTGCTAAAATCAAAACGACTCATTAAAAAACGGGGTCAAATAAGCCTTGATTGCTAACACAAGATTAATAATCACATTCAACATCAACAGTACCCCCCCTATTTCTGGCGCTTGCGGATACAAAAGCAAGCTGCTTGAAATGAGCAAATTTTTGCCTGATTTCAGCCAACAGAGCCTCCGCTTTCTGCTTATTATCAACCGCACAAAACCCGGTTGGACCCCATGAAGTCTGGCCTATTGCCACCCCCCCATTTTGCTCTAAGTACTGCATGACTTCGGCCACTTCGGCACTGCTAAAAACACCCCCTTGCACGGAGGCAAAATGTTTGCCAACTGATTGCTGAATCTGGCTAATGACATCCCCAAATAAAGTAATATTCTGTTCTGCGACGGCTGGCAGTCCCTGCATTAATAATAAATAACAAAGTCTTGCTGCCTCTGTTGCAGGAAATCCAGGCAATTCCTTAAATGCTTTAATTTCCTGCTCTCCATGCAAGCCTTGATCTGTTTCATCAAAAACCAGAATAAACCGCCAGTCTTCAGGGATATCCAGATGCGAAATAACCGGGGGTGTTTTGCTTTGCTCTCCCCTGCCCCCATCAACAACCAGCCCACCTTGCTCAAAAACACCAATACCAATACCGGAACGCATTCCCCGGTCTGTTAATTCTGCTATTTGGCGAATACTCAAACTCAGATCATAAAATGCATTTAAGGCAGAGCCTATCGCTAATGCCATTTGTGTTCCTGATCCTAAACCGACATGTTCGGGTATTGCCGTTTTAACCTCTATTTCCACTTGATCTGACACATTCAGTACCTCACATAAAATCTGAGCCCATTTTTTAGCACGTTTTGATGATAAGCCTTTAACCATAAATTGATCGGAATAGCCGATAGTAAGGCGTGTCGCTATTTCATTTAAGGCGACACCTATACTGCCAAAATCACGGCCTAAGGAGCCACTTAAATCTATAAAGCCCATGTGTAATCGAGCAGGAGCAATAACGGAAACTTTTTTATTTAACAGGCTATTTTTCAATGGAATTTAATAATTTCAGATCAGCTAAGAAGAAAAAATTTAAATTATACAGAAGGGGAAGTACTGTTTTTGATAATTTCAGCCAACTGATTCAGATCAGTATAAAAATAATCTGCCAAATCAGTCGTTGCCGATTGAAAAGGATATATTGAAGGGATAAACACGGAAATAGCCCCTGCTTTGACAGCTGCTTCAATGCCTATTTTTGAGTCCTCAAGTACCAGGCACTGATCAATCGGCATTAATAACGCTTTTGCAGCTGTTATAAAAATATCAGGAGCCGGTTTTCCCTGACTGACCTGATCACGGCTGATGATTTTGGAAAAAACCTCGGTTAAACCGGCCAGTTCAAGGCATTCTATCGCATTGATTTGACGACTATTGGTTGCCAGACAAAAAGGAATTTTGTTTTTATTTAATTGTTCAAGGATATTAAAAAATCCTTTTTTTACAGGAATTCCCTGTTGCTCAGCAGTTTCTCGCCAAATTTGGCCACTTAATTGATTAAATCGGGATAAATCAAAGCCAGTGCCACAGGCACTTAACAAACTCTGTTCAACTTGCTGAAATTGAAGCCCTGAAAGAGAAACACAAAAGCCATCTGATAATTCAAAACCCATCGTTGAAGCCGCTTTTTTCCAGGCCATGAAATAAGTCTTCTCGGTATCCAGTACCAGGCCATCCAGATCAAAAATTACCGCTGAAAATTGTGGCGTCTTAATTGTCCTGTTTTTCCTGTTCACTAATCACTTTAATATATTCCCCGGCTGCTTCACGACTTGAACCTACCACTATCCGTTTCAACCCGTCATCTGCCTGTTCTAATAAACCAGCCACCTCAACCCATTCCCCGGCTTTTGCCTGACCTGTATAAGTGGCTGTATAAGATACAATAGAGTGAATCTGTGGATGCTCTATTAAATACCTTGACGGATAATCAAATGCTAAAGAATCATCTATCACTTGTACCGTAATTGTGACTGCCTGTACTTTCTTATAGTGCGTTAATTGATTATTTTGAGAAATAGGGCAAACCAGGCTTAAATCCACTTTACGCTGGTTGATCAGCGCCTTATTAAATTTACGTTTTTCATGCCATAAATATTCAGCATACGTTAAATCACAAGCCCTTTTTGCATAAGAGGCTTTCCAGTCATCATCACTGAGCTCGCCACAATGACTCAGCTCAATCAATTGACGTATTAGTCGTCTAGCAGAATGAAAAACATTTCTGCTGTAAAAAACCAGGTCTATATCAGAATTTTTTTTCTGGGCAGAAATCAAAATTGAACCCGTAACACCTATATCATCAAGATTAAATCTCTGTATCTCAAACAGATGACACAATATGACTAAATCTTTTTCTACATTATCGGTAGACTGATGATTTAACAGATTTTTGAGTCTAAGTCTGGGTTGGTGATGCTTAATAATTTTGTCTATAGAAACCGCATGTAAATGGGCTTGTTTAGTTGAGGAAAAATATAAATAATGGGGGTATTGCTGTGATAAAAGCTGGTTGGCTATTGCAGTATCGACTTTTCTCCACTGTTTGCTGATATAGATATAGCGTAAAAAACAAAGCACTTTTCCTTGCTCTGCACCATTTTCTACTACTGCAAAAATAAGTCCCTCACTGGTTTCTATAAAATCCTTGGCTAAAAACATTCTGCTTTGTCTGTAAATAAATCCTTAG
>CAZDMC010000143.1:0-5828 GCA_964506335.1 uncultured Methylomarinum sp.
GCCGTCCAAAAATATGTTGCTCGCGCTGGTCTTGTAAGGCCACAACAATCAGTTCCGCACAGTCTAAAATACCTTCTACTTTAAGCTTCATAAACTCATCTTCTCTTTCTGCCAGCGCTTTTGCGGTTGCTATTCTTTCTTGTTCAACCTGCTGATAAATTGTTGTTCTGAGTTGCTTATCAGTAATCCTGATAAAACGCCACGGCTGCATTAAACCAACACTTCCGGCCTGATGCGCAGCTTGTAATAAATTATTTATAATTTGTGGATCAATCGGCTCAGATAAAAAATGGCGCATATCCCGGCGTTCTGCAATGGCCTTATAGACACCAGCACGTTCCTTATCGCTAAACCTATGTTTATTCATGCCAATATGCTCAGTAAAACACTAATCTCAACCAGTTCAACGGTTGCACCATAGACATCACCCGTTACCCCGGCTATTCGCTTATTAGCTTGCCAGCGAATAATAAAAATCACCAGCAGCATGGATAAAACAGGCAATACGCCTAAAAAGAATACAGTCATTAGCAGGCATAACAAAACAGTCGTTCTAATAGCAGAATCAGGTAAGTGTGCTGTTATTTTAGCGCCTAAACCCTCTTTCCTGATATAACGGCTATTAGCCATCAGGATCAAAACAGACAATCTTCCTAACAGAGGCGTTAATAGTAAAACGCTGATTTGCTGATTTTCTATAATGTTATTAAGTAGCGACCATTTCAGCAATAACAGCAAAATCAAAACAAGCACCGCCACCGGCCCTGCGGCCGGGTCTTTCATAATATCCAGACTGCGTTGTTTATCGCCAAAGCCACCCACCCAGGCATCTGCACAATCTGCTAAACCATCAAGATGCAAGCCTCCTGTTATTACGACCCATAGTATTAAAATGAGTGTTGCCTGTATAGATAAGGAATAATGATTAGTGATTAATACAGATATGACCAATAAACAGCCAATAAGTAATCCGACAACAGGATAATAGAGAGTAGATTGACCTAATTGCTTATCACTGGCATTAAATGAATGGCTAACAGGAATGATGGTTAAAAACTGTAGAGCAACTAGAAATGAGTTCATCAGGTCATGAATAAGGTAGACTACTGGTCTGACAACTTTGGTTTGATTGATATTTTAGAACATGTAGCTCGTATGAAACGAAGTGTAATACGGGGTTCTTTACCGTCAAATCTCCCGATTTCGCAAGCTTCATAAACATGGAAATCAGTTAAGAACAAAATTATCCGCGCAATACGAATGAATTCGCACCGACCATTAAGGTATATTTGCTTAAGGCAACTCGCAATAAATAACCCACCACCTTGCTTGTCTTTTTATCTGTCTTGTGCGTTACAACTCCGGTTACATAGCCAGCTATGCGCCCTACGTTGTGTCTTGAAGACAAACAAAAATCCTGCGCAATCTGGTGGGTTATTTATTGCGAGTTGCCTAACTTAGTAACATTGAAAAAGACTGCTATTTTAAAGGTCGTCCCTTAGCATCTTTATTAATCAGTCCACCAAAAATTAAAAAGCCCTCAATAAACCCCCAAACTACAGCAAATCCAGGAGCGCCAAGAGATAACATGATTGCAGTTAACAATATTTGAAAAACAGCAATTCTATAAAAACCCAGATATATTCTGTGCAGTCCCAGCCAACCTAGTAATAGTCCGAGCAGTGCTGCTATGCTACGGCGTTTAACGGGTGCCATAGTATATTGGGCAATACCATCACTCGAACTTATACTGGTCGCACTGCCATCGTCTTCTGGCATAAAATCAACATCATCACCTACTTGGGGTGCTGTGTCTAAGCCCCAGTCGTCGATATGGAATTCGTAAAATTTATCTTCACATTTGATAGCGCCGGTTTGACGTTCATCATCATAACTTTCAACATGACCAATCATTTATTCTTTACCTTTATCCTTTTATTATTGTAATTTCAGCTTGTTCAAATGTTGCCATTTCATTATGTATTTTACATGCCATTTGTAATAAGGGAACGGCTATAACAGCACCACTTCCTTCTCCTAAACGCATGTCCAAATCCAATAATGGCCGTACCTGCAATTGCTTTAAAACCTGTTGATGGCCTTTTTCATGAGACCGATGTGCATAAAAAAACCATGCCTGAGCCTCAGGATTGATTTTAATCGCTAATAATGCCGCCACACTGGCAATAAAACCGTCTATCAACACCGGTAAATGCTGTTGTGCTGAAAAAAGATAAGCGCCTAACAAGGCAGCAATTTCAAAACCACCCAGGTATTGTAGTACTTTCAGGGGCGATACTAAAAAGTTTTTATGCAAATTAATGGCTTTTTCAATGATTTTAGCTTTATGCTCAATTTCTTGCTGAGCTAACCCTGTACCTGCACCTGTTAATTGCTTTACGGTTAGCCCAGTTAAAACCACTGCAATGGCACTGGCACTGGTAGTATTGGCAATACCCATTTCTCCGCCAATAAATAGCTGGATCTGTTGCTTCAAAGCACGCTTAACCGCATTTTTCCCCGTTGTTAATGCTGTTTGCAATTGTCTCTGAGTCATCGCTGCTTTTTTGACAAAATTTTCTGTGCCATGGCCTGCTTTTTCAACAATCACTTTGTCATGATTAATGGCATTAAGCAACCCGGCATCAATCACTTCAAAACTTGCGGAAACATACTGGGATAAAACATTGACTGCAGCACCGCCATTGGCAAAATTTCTTACCATGTCGGCGGTCACTGACTGGGAAAAAGCAGAGACAGATTCATTAGCCACACCATGATCCGCTGCAAATACAGAAACCCATACTTTATCAATAATGGGATGGTCGGTTTTTTGCAATGAGGCTAAGCGTATTGCAATTTCTTCTAATACGCCTAAAGAACCAGGTGGTTTGGTTAATTGTGACTGTCTTTGTTGAGCCTGTTGAAAATAAAATTCATCTGGGCACGCTATTTTATCAGTCAACCAATCCATTTATGACTTTAAAACTTGTGCTAGACCTGCTGTTATTAAAACAACCCGATCACTTAATACGGCAATTTTTTGATGTAAAAAACCGGCTTCATCAACAAACCGGCGGGTCATTTTGTCCACCGCAACCACACCCAGCCCTACTTCATTACTGACTAAAATAAGTTGCCCCGAAAAAGTTGACAAGGCTTTGTATAAAGCCTGAGTTTCTTGCTCGAATAGTGTTTGTTGCAATTCACCTTGCGGGTTAAACAGAACATTACTAAGCCATAATGTTAAACATTCAACTAATAGACAAACATTTTCTTTGCCCTGGTTTGTTATGATTTTTGCTAGCTGGATGGGTTCTTCTACTGTTCGCCAGTGCTCAGATCTGGCTTGTTGATGATGTAAAATCCTTGCCTGCATTTCTGAATCTCTGGCTTCTGCGGTAGCAATATAAATCACCTGTTTTCCTGAATCAGCTGCTTGTTGTTCAGCATAACGACTTTTACCGGAACGCACACCGCCTAATACCAGTTCAATCATCTTGTAAGCGCACAGCTAATACATCACACTTGGCATGATGCAATACACCATTAGCTGTTGAGCCCAATAATAAGGCCAGGCCATGTCGCCCATGTGAGCCTACTACAATAAGATCTACATTTTTTTCATTGGCAACTCTGACTATTTCTAGCTTGGGACTACCCATTTCCATCGTCTGATTTTTTTCTGCAATATTGAATTCAGCTGCCATTTTAGACAATTGTTTTGTTGCTGTGACCCTTAACTGTTCCATTAAATCACCATCAAATGGAATAATAGGGCCATAAGTGGCATCAGTGATCGGAATATTATCCATCACATGAATAATACTGAGTGTTGCCTGATGCAGCACCGCTAATGCTTTTGCTTTATCCGCGACCACTTTGCCATGCTCGCTGAAATCTGTTGCTAATAATATGTGCTGATAGCAAGACATGTTGCCTCCTATTCCATCAAAATAGCTACTGGAAATAAAGTCTCCATCACTTGAAAAGATGTCAATATATACATAAATGACACCGCTAGTCCAAAGACCAGAGGCCGGCCCAGTGCATGACTAAAAATATGCCCAGAAACAGCCCAATGCCAGACCATCAGCAAGACAATAGCAATATAGGCCAAACCGGCACCTTGACCAATTAATGTAGCCATTGAAGGCAAGGCAATAAAACTGATCAAGGCCTCTGTAGCCATTAAGGCACAAACTGTTTGCTGATAGCGAGCCGATTGATTGCCGATAAGTAGAATAGCCCAGGACAAGCCCAGGATTAGTGCGATTTCCACGCCTACTTGTAAAATAGCACTGTACCAATTGGTATTTAATAAAAGCATTAAAAAACTAATGACAGCATAAACAGGGATTAATAATCGAATCAATACATTTGAAGCTGGTATATCTTGCGGACCTTTCTTAAAAATACAAATACCAAATATTAAACTCAATAGTTCATACATTATTAAATTTCCTGTATATTTATTTTGACTCCTGTATTAGAAAAGTCTGAATATTAATAGTTCAAATTTATACTCCACACGGGGTGTGATTAAAAGTGAAAAATTTATTTTAACTTCACTTTTAATCACACCCCTTCACACGACCAGTGTTTTAGAGTTTATAGTGTGTTAATTTTTGTCGATGGCGAGAGACGAAAGCAGTGAATAGCTTACGTCAATTCCCTTGCATCTATCAAGTGGAAATGAGTTATTATTGCGGAGCCTTACCAGGATGCGGGGAGTTTACGTTCAATTCTAAATGTTTTATCTTTAATGACAATATAGCCACCTGTGGTTAATTCTTTCATGATTTTATTAATCATTTCTCTTGAAGAACCGACAATATTGGCTAACTCTTGCTGCGTGGGTTTATTATGAATGACCAGAATACTATCCTCTTCTACTGCCATATCCTGAAGTGTCTCTATGGTTCTTTCATACACATTTTTCAACGCTAGCTGTTTTACTTTTTCGGTCAGTCTACGGACAGTGCCAGCCAAATCTTCAATCAAGCCTAAAGCTACATTGGGATGACCGGTAAGCCACGTTCTAAAATCAGCCTGGGAAATGATGGCACAACTGCTTTGTTCCAGGGTAATAATGGACGCCGATCTTTCTTCATTTTTCAGCAAGGCCAGCTCACCAAAATATGAAACGGCTGTCTGCTCTAAAAGCGTGACCTCTTTGCCATTTTCATCGCATGAAAAAATCCGCACTTTGCCGGATAACAGAATATACAGTGAATTGGTTTCATCATGCTCTGTAATGATAAAAGCATTTTTGGGGAATGTGTTGACTTTCGCGTGAGAAGATAATTCCTGCAAGGTCTCATCCGGCAAATTTGACAGAAAGGGAATGGATTTTAGGCCTGATAGAATGTTTTGCTTCACGGGTTTTTGCCGGTTTGAAATGAGGTTTTTAAAAAACAAACCCACTAGTTAATGCACAAATATTGGGATGGGGCAAATTCCTTTTGCCCCAAGCCTTTAAAGTGCTGATTATTTTGTAATTAATTTTTTACATTCTGGGATATACCTAAAAATTCATTGAGCGGCCAAAAAGAAGAAGGAAAGTCATACTTTCGGTACTCGTCACACTCTTCCTGTTGACTTACACATTTCTCATACTGCCGTCCTGCAACAAAAGTAGTGCTACAATAACTACCCGCCATAGAAGAGATATAAACTCTGTTCATCTCTAAGATAAAAGTCTCATCTCCTTTTTTAGCAGTAATAAAAACGGGTGTCTTAGTTAAGTTTAATAGCCTCTCAAATTCTTTACTCTGTGCTATTTCCAAATCACACTTATTTTTCTTTTGAGAAGATTGTTTAGGATA
>CAZDMC010000144.1:0-5759 GCA_964506335.1 uncultured Methylomarinum sp.
GGATAACAATTATTTACTCAAAATTATTGGCTAAATTTAAACCCGATTGCCCTGCTGTTTAAGCAGGGCTAATTTGTTCTTGAGCCAAGCCCCCTGATACACTGTTTAGGGGCAACGCAGGAAGATAAGATCAAAAAAGTCATTGAGATTAGTCGCGTTAATTTCATATTAAAAGCCTAATTTGCAAAACATTTTATAAAAATACACGAAAAAAACCAAACCAATACCGATTCAAAAGCTAATAAATCATTCCAATTGTAAGCCTGCTTTTCGCCATGCGTTTGCTCCCCCTTCCAGATTAATCAAATTCTGATAACCTAATGCATAAAAGGATCTGGCCGCTACATTTCCCATAGGTCCACCTTCACAATAAATATAAATGGGGGTTGTCTTGTTTTCAGGTAATGTACCCTTATATTGCTCAACTTCATTATAGGGTATAAACACATCCGTCCCTTTTATATGCCTTTGTCTGGGGGCATGAACATCAACAAGAAAAATATCATCATTTTGCATGATTTTGTTTAACTCAACGGCTGTTATCATTTTCAGATAGTCTGGTTGCAGAAACTTGCAGCCGCTGAAAATGAAGATAAAAACAAGTGTAACAAATAATTTTTTCATAAAATTTGAGTGATTAAGGAGAACGATTAAATCTTAGAACCTGTTCAAGATCGTTACGAGCCGCTGTCAATTGTGTGCGGACGGAGCGCAGAAACCGGAGTTTACATGGAGTAAATGAGGATTTCGAGCACCGCCCAAGCGCAATTGGCAGTGGCGTAGTAGATCTTGAACAGGTTCTTACAGAAATAGCACAGAAAAAAAACACCATATTTATACTACTGGCGGCATAACATCAATTTGATGCTGATCTTCTGACCGATAAATTCTTACTTGAGTCGGATAGGCAAATTCCAGGTTATTTTTCTTCAATATTTCTGCTATCTTGAACAATACATCTTCTTTGACTGCCAGCCATTCTGCCCAGTTTACTGTTCTTGCAAAACAGTAGATTAATATATCAATAGAAAAGTCATTATATCTATCCATAAAAACCAGTTGGGTGGTTTTTATGCCCTGAGTATCTTCTTGAGAAATAAATTTAAAACTTTTTCGTTTATTGCTTTGCTTATGTTTTGGGTTTGCAATATCAGGATGATTTTTAAGCATAGTTCTGATATCTTCAAGTCCTTGACGCAAATCATCCATATTACTTTCATAAGTAACTCCGACATACATTTTAATTCGCCGCCCCACTGCCCGTCGATCCCAGTTCATCACACTGGACACTGAAACCAGTGAATTAGGTATGGTAATCAAGGCATTATCGAATGTGCGGATCGTCGTGCTGCGTAAGCCAATTTCAGCTACCGTGCCTTCAACATCGCCTATTTTAACCCAGTCTCCCATTCTGAAGATATTATCAAATAAAATGGTGATACCGCCAAACAAGTTAGATAAGGTATCTTTGGCAGCCAACGCAAAAGCCAGGCCACCCACACCCAGGGTTGACATAATAGCGGTCAAACTAATGCCAAAATGGTTTAAGCCAAACCCCAAAATGACAATGATGACAATTCCTTTCCCTGACTGCACTCCCAGATTAAATAGCTCTTTTCTTAATTCTTTATTGGCACTGGATATTTTCTCAACTCGAATCAGTACAAAACTGTCAATTATTTTGAATAGTAACCAGCTAATAATTAAACTATAAATAATAAAAGAAAAGTCTTCTAATGAGGCTCGGTAATCTGTTTTGTAAAAAAAGGCATAGGTGCCTAAATTAATCCCAAAGAACACCAGCAATGTGCGGGCTGGCGTTCTAATTTCATGATAAATTAATTCTTGTTGCTCAGAGTCTTGGTCAATCACATAATTTTCAATACACCAACTGGTGCATCTAAAAACAAAAGGATAGCTAATATAAACCAGAAAAATAATAATAAAAGAAAGAACCAGCCCTCCCATATCGACTTTAAAAGGTGCTAGCTTATAATTAATCGGCAACACAAAATCAAAATGATTGACATACGAAATAGCCGATAATAAAGAGAATTCCTGAAACCAGTGAACGGATGCAATTTTCCTGGGATTAATGCTGACATAGATCAAGATATCCTGGTAACTATCAATCACTTGCATAAATTCCTGATGATTTTTTATTAACGCAAGATAGACGATTCCTCCATCGTCAATGTCATCAGATAAAACCAGTTCATTCTCTATGACTATGCTTTTGTTCAAAAGCCTTCGGGATTCATTCTCTATAAATTCAATGCTTTGATACTGTTTTGACGATTCCACCAAAAACCTTAGATAAGCCCTGATAGCCTTATCTGTTTTATGCTTTTGTAATTTAACCCGATCTCTCTGGGCAGCAAGATTATTTCCTCGTTTTTTATTGATACTAATTCTGGATTCCAGAAAGTCAATTTTCTTGCTTAAATTCAACGGGATCAATGAGGCAACAGTGGTAAGTTTTAGCTGGCCCATCAGCGTATCTAAAACAGCTGCTTTTTCTTTTAATAAAGGCTTGAAACCTGTTTCATCCAGCATAGACAATAGTTGACCATTTATTTTTATCAAACGGTCAACGGATTGCTGTATCTGCTGCTGAATAGGTTTTTGCGGTGAAGCAGCAGCGTGATTAACCAGCAATAACATATAAAAAATACCGATAATCTTCATAATATTGAACATTTGGAAATTTAATGTATTTAACTTTTTCATTATTATCTGGAAAAACAAATATTATCTATTAAACGGGGTATTCCGAGTTTCGCAGCCGTTATAATCACTAGTTCACTGTCATTATCTGTTGCTGCTTGCAAATCTTTACTGCAGCAAATAGAAAAATAATCAACCTTAAAACCCAACACTGCCAGTTGTTTTGTCTGTTGCTGCTCAATAGCATGCAGGTTCTGTTTTTTCTCAAAAACGGCATCTCTGGCACGAGATAAAGTTTTATAAAGTTCAGGTGCAATTAAACGCTCTTTACCAGTTAAATAGGCGTTTCTTGAACTCATTGCCAATCCATCGGCTTCTCTTGCTGTTTCAACGGCTATAATTTCAACGGCTATGTCAAGATCGCGAACTAAAGTCCGTATTAAAAGTAATTGCTGAAAATCCTTTTTTCCAAAAAGGGATAAGTCAGGCTGCACCATATTAAACAGTTTAGTGAGTATGGTGGCTACACCATCAAAATGCCCTGGACGGTTTGCACCACAATGTAGTTTTGACAATTCAGCGACTGAAACAGTAGTCATTGAACCCGATGCATAAATTTCATTGACTGCCGGCAAAAACAATAAATCAGTACCTGCTTTCTTTAACTTTTCTTCATCTTCAGTTTCTGTTCTGGGATAAGTAGTAAAGTCTTCATCAGGTCCAAACTGGGCTGGGTTAACAAAAATACTGACAACTACTTTATCTGCTTTTTTTCTTGCTTCTGTTACCAGTTTAATATGCCCAGCATGCAAATTACCCATGGTAGGCACAAAAGCAATTTTATGAGCTGATAAACGCCATTGTTTTAGCGCATCTCTTAGTGATTGAATGGTGCTGACTTTTTGCATGTAAATCAGTAACAATGCTCTTTTGACGGAAATAGTTGTTGTTTGACCTGTTGCTGATACAGCTTAATTGCATGGGGAATATCTGTTGCACTTTGCATGAAATTCTTTGAAAACCGGGGGCGTTTACCCATGCTGATGCCCAACATATCGTACAGTACCAGCACTTGCCCATCACAGTTCACACCTGCACCAATACCAATAACCGGAATGTTTAATTTTGCAGTAATAGTGGTTGCCAGCTCGGCAGGCACACATTCTAAAACCAGTAAGCTGGCACCTGCCTGCTCAATTTTTAAAGCATCTTCTGTGATTCTTTCTGCCTCCTTCATGCTTTTTCCTTGCATTTTATAACATCCCAGCAGATTAATAGATTGCGGTAATAAACCTAAATGCCCACACACTGGCATACCCAATTCAACTAAGCGACTAATCACTTTTATATGGGCACCTTCCAGTTTTACCATCTGGGCTCCTGCAGATTGCATTAATTTTGCTGAATTATTGAGCGCAATTTTGACTGAGCTGTAACTTAAAAAGGGCAGGTCGGCAATAACAAAAGCACGCCGTCTTGCCTTGACTACACATTGCGTGTGATAAATCATTTCATCAATGCTTACTGGAATCGTGGTGGTTTTTCCTTGAATAACCATGCCTAATGAATCACCCACTAAAATTACATCAATACCTGCCTGATCTATTAATTGACTGAAGCTCGCATCATAAGCCGTTAAACAGGTGATTTTTTCATTGTGCTGCTTCATCGCCAATAAATCAAGCACAGAAATCAGCTGTTCGCCAGATTCTTCTGAGTACTCCACCATTACCCTAATTTCTCCAGACCGTTTAAAGCACATTTTGAAACCAACTGCTCAAGCAATCCCTGATTGGGTATGTGTAAATCTTTAGCTGCTATTTCCTGCAAAGGGTACAAAACAAAGGCACGCTCTGCCAAACCAATATGGGGAATAATTAAATCGGGGTGCTGAATTTGCTGATCTGCAAAAAGTAACAAATCAAGATCCAGTGTTCTTGCCGCCCATTGTTCTTTTTTCCTGACACGGCCTTGCTTATTTTCTATCATTTGTAGCACTCTCAACAGATTAATCGCAGACAATGAAGTGTCTATTTTCATCACAGCATTAATATAGTCGGGCTGATTCTGAGACCCCATCGGTGGACTACAATATAAGCTGGAAAAAGCCATTTCAACAATAGTTTCTTGTTCAGCTATAGCGATACGAGCCTGTCTTATCTGTTGTTCAGGTTGCTGTAAATTACTCCCTAGACCAATATAAACTTCATTCATCATGGGTATTCACAGTGTTCTCTTTATTTAAAACACTCATTTTTTTTCTGCTTTTTTTATTTAATCGCGGGGGCCGAGTCATTTTCTTTTGCTCTGCTTCATTCGCTTCCTGAAACCTTGTCCACCACTGTGCTAACTCTGGTTCTACTTCACCCATTTCGGCACGTAATAATAAAAAATCATAGGCAGCTCTAAATCTAGGTAAAGCCAATAACTTAAAAGGTTTGACACCTATCCTTCTATTCAACCGTAATTGTAATAACCAAACCTCGCGCATCGACTGAGTCACACGTTTTGGAATGGTTAAACTCTTCACTTGTTTTGAAATAACGGTACTTGCAGCATTTTGGAAAGCAATACTGGTATCCTCACCTTGATCTATGTTTTTTCTAGCTATTATTTGTACCGATTGCCACAAAAAAGCAGATAAAAAGAAGTAAGGCGTTACGCTTTTACCTTCGGCAATACGTTTATCCGAATTTTCCAGTGCTTTCGCCACAAAGAGCCGAGGAAAATGATTTTCTTCTTCTGCCAGACACTGTTCAGTTTGAGGAAATAAGCATGCAAATAAGCCATAATGCCTAAGCATTTCAAAGGTCTGTAAAGCCTTACCTGACAAAAACAACTTCAGAGTCTCATCATATAAACGCGCTGCCGGAATGCCTGTTAAGAAAGCGGCTGATTCAAATAAGGCTTTTTCGCAAGAGGCATCTAATTTGAATCCTAATTTAACTGAAAACCTGACGGCTCGCAGCATTCTTACCGGGTCTTCCTTGTAGCGTACCACGGGGTCACCTATTAATCTTATGATGCCTGCAGAGTGATCTTCCATCCCCCCCGTATAATCAAGCACTGAAAAGTCACGAATATTATAATAA
>CAZDMC010000145.1:0-5753 GCA_964506335.1 uncultured Methylomarinum sp.
TGCGCTCCGTCCGCGCACAATTGACAGCGGCTCGTAACGATCTTGAACAGGTTCTAATGATTAATATTCAGTTGTCTTGCTTTTGTTCTGCTTCCATTCCTTGTTTTGTAGCTTCATCCATTTCGTCCCCTGATTCAGAAAAAGCATCATCCCAATTGAGTTCTCCATTCTCCTCCTCTTCATTAATTATTTCAGCATCTGTAGCCGCTTCGTTTTCAATGGCTTCTTTGCTTGCTTCATCCATTTTATCGCCTGACTCGGAAAAAGCATCGTCCCAACTGGGCTCTGCTTCTTCTGTTGTATCAGATTCATTATTATTATCTGGCTCTAGATTATCCGATTTTAGCTGGCTTTGTTCCTCTTCAATGTTATCTTGCATTGCGTCCAGAGGACTTTCTACATGTTCTGGCTCTGCTACAGTAACAGCTAGATTTAGATCGGGCGAGTTGAGTGCTGGAATAGTGTTTAAATACTGATCAAGTAATTCACACAGAGTTTGATGAAAATCAGTAATAGCCGTTTGTTCAATTTGTTGCTGAATAAATACCTGCATAAACTGTTTTTCTGCATTCACTAAAAGAGTACTCAAAGTAATCGCTTTTTCATCCTCTAAAGCATAGCCTTTTTGCAGATGGTCAAATAAAATTTGCTGCCGTGTATTTTCCTGAGAGGCAATATTATCTAATAATTGTTCTAAATCTTTGGTTTTTTCTTTTTTTGTTTTCCAGCGAAAAAATAATAGTAGAACGACAAGACCCAGTAGCAGAATTATAATTTCAACAACCAAAACAAGTAACGGCGTACTCATATTTTTTCCAGGTTTAAGTTGTTAGCAGAATTCTTCACTTGTTGTTGGGCATAGTGAAAAACTTTCAACATTTTTTTTCTGCTGTTATCTAGTTCCAGTTCAGTTTGAGTGCCACTAAAGACACGGGTATATTCGGCTGAAATCTCATCCATGGTCGACAGAGACATATTTAATTGTTCTGACAACTTTTTATTATTTTGCATTAATTGCTGTATTCTATTTTCTGCCGCTTCTAGTGTTTCTGTGTCTTCAGTGCGCCCTGATGAATGTCTTAAAATTTTACAATAAGGCTCTGAAATATTATCAATATATTGATCTATCTCGCCTAATAATGTGATATCTTTATTCAAAAACATTTGAATAATATTCTGGTATAAAATGCGCTCTCCATGAATTATTTCGTCAAGCACACCTTTTAATTCATCTTCACCAATAGCACAATTTTCAGAAATCATGAACCCCAGTTTTTTAATTTTTATCTTCTCTGTATCCTCTAGTTTATCTATTAATTCATGAGCTGCAGCTTCTTCACCCATACTTTTTTTTCTGGAAAAAAATAAAGATCCAGCCAGCCATAAAGCCAGAACAGCAGAAGCTTGTGCTAACAAAATAACAATAATGGAATCAAGTTCTATCATGCCAATCTACCTAATAATTCAGCCTGTTTTTCTGCTGTTCTTTTTTTCAATAGCCTAAACAGAAAGAAACCAGCCGCTATAAAAACAATATTAACAGCAACAACAATGCCCCAGGTTTTACTCCAACTAAGGGGCTCCTTTTCTTCATCAAGTTCTTCTGCTTCTTGTTCCTCTATGGTTTCTTTCTGAACTAGCGGTTCCTGATTAATTTCTTTAGCAAATTCCTTAACTTCTGCGGCTGAAAACAAGCTGGAATGAATAACTATTGGCTTTATATTCGGAGATATAGGTTTGCCTTTAATGGTGTTTGCCATGACAGAAAAATTGATTAAAACACGCTCATCCCCTTCCGGTGAATCAACGCTAAGTTCCCAATAGTCTGCTTTTTTTTCAATCTCTTTTCTTTCACTTTTTTGGTTTTCATAAGTGATGACGGCTTGTACATTCATCCTGTTGGTATTAATAATAGCTTTATCCGCCACTAATCTTAAGTGAACCACTTTTTCACGCAAATCCACATTCTGTTCCACACTGATAATACTCTCCATAACCTCAAGGGAATGAACGATTTCTCTTTGAAAAGTTTTACCGTCCGCAATTATTTTAAGACGATGCTTTCCTTTGCTAAATGTCGAACCTAGTGTTTGACTAAAAAGTCCAGCTCTTGCTTTTACAGTGTGCATTTTCCATTCTTTTTTTTCACCTTGATCGTCGGACTGTTCTATAGTGATGTTAATTAAGCTTAAAAAATCACCCCGGCTAATTAACTGGTGCTTTTCTGTAAAATAGGCTGATAATTCAAAAGATTCCTTTTCCATAATCTGCTTGGGTAGCTCATCCAGGTTAAATTTTAAATCAGTAACAATCATCACTTGGTTATCAGGGTCAATATCTGCGTCTATTTTCCAGTCTCCAGCCGCAGGTTGTTTAATGGTGATCAAATCATAATTTTTTTCATCTACCCAGGAAACATTATCTGAATGCACGGCACTGCTTATGGTTGCTTTGTCCGGTGTTATTAATCCTGTTTTAGAGGCTCCTGTTTTTTTAAATAACAGTACTGAGAATTCTTTGATTGAAGTATCTATGCTAAAAGTGTTGCCTTTTAAAGGAACGGTATCTTGAGGAATTGACTGTTTAAATATCTTAAAAAAAACTTTTTGCAATTGATCAGCTGTCCATGCTGTTTCCGCCCAGCCCTGAGTATCAAAAGCTAATTTTTGTAGTAATTCGGCATCTGCATTTTTTGATAAAGCAATGGATTGAACTTCAATCCCTGCCCGTTGCAATAATGGAATTTGTTCTGTCAATATCCTCTCTCTGGATTCTGCACTCAACATAATATCTTTTGAAACATCAACCATGCCATCAGTCAATAAAATTAAGTGGCGTTTATGTTGGGAGCCCGAATCAAACCAGGTTTGGGCAGAGCTTTGAATAGCATTTTCAATATTAGTAAAAAGTCCTCTTGAATGAATCTGTTTTAACTTTGACAAGGCATTTTGTTTCCATTTTTTGTCAACAATACCGGTCTTGACCAGAACCTTTGTGTCTTCTGCAAATAACCAGAGTCCCACTTTGGCACCTTTTGGTAATAAATCTACTAATAATTTAACAGCAGGTATTCTTAAATTTTGAGGGTCGTTTTGTTTCATGCTACCGGAAACATCGATAAGCACTTGTATTTCATGTCCCTGTTTTTGTTTGATATCGCTTGCATAGAGCACAGTGACGAAACATGATATAAGACAGAGAGAAAATGCTCTTAATTGACTAACCATTTGATCTAAATATTAAGGTTTATACTACAGCTTGTAAATATAGCCTAAACATAAGAAAATATTAGTTTTTATAGAATAATAAAAGGAGTTGTCATGGTTTCATTAAATCCACCTGTTTGTGATTTTGGTACACTCGCCGTTGACTTTGATTTACCTTGCACCGATGGGCAAAACTGGACATTAAAACAATGTGTCGGCAATAAAGGCTTGTTGATTATGTTTATTTGCAATCATTGCCCTTATGTCAAAGCCATTCAGCAACGAATATTACGCGATACTGCAGAATTAAAATCATTAGGCATCAACACAGTTGCCATTTCTTCAAACGATATTATTGAATATCCAGAAGATTCATTTGAAAATATGCAAAAACTGGCAAAAGAACTGAAATTTGACTTTCCTTATTTGCTGGATGAAAGTCAGCAAATTGCCAAACAATATGGTGCAGTGTGTACCCCGGATTTTTTTGGCTATAACAAAAACCTTGAATTGCAGTATAGAGGACGTTTAGATGCCAGCAAAAAAGAAACGGCTGCGACAAGTGTAAAACGTGATTTATTTGATGCGATGAAACAAATTGCTCAAACAGGCCATGGACCTAAAGAACAGATTGCCAGTATGGGCTGTTCTATTAAGTGGAAAAAGGATGAAATTCAATAGCTTAAAAAGTCATGGAGCTCATTCTATTGTCTCTTAATGAAGCAAGCAAATTAAAAAGGATGCTGATTTCGCAAGCTACTTTATAAACTTTGAGTTTATAGAGCATATACGCTTAGATTATTTGAATCAATGTAGAATATCAATGGAGATAGTGGTATTTGTCCCTTGATACTTTTATGTGTAAATTCGTTTTTTAGGTTAAATTAAATAATAATCATCATCATCATCATCATCATCATCATCATCATCATCATCATGCAGATAAGATAATCAAGTTTTTAATTTTAAAATAGAGAGAGTAATGTTATGAGTAATATATTAAATGAAGTTTTGAATGCAAACGGAGAGTATGCATCAAACTTTGGAGATAAAGGTGATTTACCCATGCCTCCAGGAAGACAATTTGCCATACTTACTTGCATGGATGCACGTTTAGATCCTGCAAAATATGCCGGTCTTGCTGAAGGTGATGCCCATGTCATTCGTAATGCCGGTGGTAGAGCCAGTGACGATGCTATTCGTTCCTTAGTTATCTCATATAAACTATTGGGCACTAAAGAGTGGTTTATAATACATCATACTGATTGTGGAATGGAAACATTCAATAATGAGATTATGGGAGACTTGTTATCAGGGAGTCTTAAAACAGCTAGTGTAGATGCATCCGGTTGGCATGATTGCTGTGAAGGGGGAGGTACAACAGATGGCCAATTTATTGAATGGCTGACGATTAGTGATCAAGCCAAAAGTGTTTTATCTGATGTTGAAAGAATTAGAAATAACTCAATGGTTCCTGCTGAAATTCCAATTTATGGCTATATTTATGACTGTAAATCTGGGAAATTAATAGAAGTTCCTGAAGCAACAGTCGCGGGTAAGGCGGCTTAGATAACCGTATTTATTTAAATGAAAAATGGCTCAATTTGAGCTATTTTTTTTGTAACTAATTGAGTTTAGCTGCGGTAAAAAGGTAAATTGATGGAAACAGTTTTGAAATAAGATTATTTGCTGCGCGTTTCTTTTGGTATACGGAATTGTTGCTGGCTTCGTGTTCAAGTATTATTAATCGATGAATAACAAGTTAACAACAACAGATCATAATAGAGATGTTGCTGGACTAAAATATGTTTACCCGGTACTTTCCAGAAGAGCGGGCGGCTTATCGATAGGTATAAATTTTAATACAAACAATGCCTGCAACTGGCGTTGTGTGTATTGTCAGGTGCCTGATTTAGTTCGTGGTTCTGCACCTGAACTGGACTTTTTATTATTAGAGCAAGAGTTGCGTTTTTTTCTTGATAAGGTATTAAGCGGTGATTTTTTTGATCAGTTTAATGTGCCTGAGCAACAACGAGTGATAAAAGATATTGCCATTTCTGGAAACGGAGAGCCGACTAGTTTAAAAGATTTTGATAAGGCTGTGCAGCTACTGGGAAAAATTGCGACAGAGAAGAATGTATTCCCTTCTAGCCATTTTGTGTTGATAAGCAATGGCAGTTTAATGCATCAGCCTCATGTTCAAAATGGATTAAAAATATTAAACAATTATCAAGGGCAGGTCTGGTTTAAATTAGACAGTGCTACAGAACAAGGAAGAAAAAAAATAAATGATAGTCGAGTAAGCAATAAAAAAGTGCTTGAAAATTTGCAACGATCCACGGATTTGTGTGAAACCCTGTTGCAAACGTGTGTGATAGATTTTCTGTCTGGTGAAGAAAAGGCGAATGAAAAAACAGCCTATCTAGCGTTATTGAATGAAATAAAACGACGTTCGATTAAAGTTAATAAAATAATGCTGTATACGCTTGCCAGGCAATCCTTACAGCCGGAAGCAAAGCAAATTAAAAAGCAAGAGAGAGAAGAGAT
>CAZDMC010000146.1:0-5731 GCA_964506335.1 uncultured Methylomarinum sp.
GACAAACAAAAATCCTGCGCAATCTGGTGGGTTATTTATTGCGAGTTGCCTTAATGTCATTGATGGTAGCCCTGCGAAGTATATTTATACTTTGCACTCAACCCTCACTCAAATTCAACTATTTCTCTTAATAAGGAAGTTGCATAACATCCGGAGGGTAATGAAAAATTGAGTAAAATAGTTGAATCCGTTTGAATTTCCCACTGTAATTTATCAGGAATCACTCTTAGCGCTCGTCTACTGGCATTCAAACCCTGTTTTATTAAACCGTCAGCCAGGTATTTATTGTTAGCAATGACCTCCGCTTCAATCGCTAAGGCTTCGGCACTGGTTTCTATTTCACCCTGTCCGTACATAATTGCTGCTGGATGAATATCACTTTGCTGAATACGCTGGACAATATCTTCATCAATTTTCTCGGTTTTAAAATAACTATTAGAGTCGGCTAAAACAAAAACATCGCCGGGAATAGCCTGATTCCAGCTTCCCTTCTCCACTCTTTTTGCCAATATTAGATTGAACAAATAAGATCTAATTGCTGATAAATAGAAGCTTCGCAACTCTCTTTTTACCTTTTTACCGTGTAAAAAATCCAGGGCTTTATTGATATTTTGTCCTTGATAACCAAATCGTTGAGACCCAAAGTAATTAGGAAAACCCTGATGTTTAATGGCTTGAAGCTGTTTTTCTATTTCGCCTTTATCGCCTGTCCAGCCACGAATGATTAGTTGAAAATAATTACTGGCCAATACGCCACGCTTAAGCTTTCTGGCATGACGAACAGATTGCAGAACTTTAATATTATCAGTTTCAAACTGTTTCCAGTCGGGGTCATTTTTGCCGGGCAACCATACGCTGAACCATTGGCTGGTTTTACCATGCCTATCTTTTAAACCTGCATAGCCAATATCACGCTGTCTAACTCCGGCAAATCGAGCTAATAAACGCGCCACATATCCGGTATTTTCTGCCTTTTTTTGTATTTGCAGAAAAACATGTTCACCCGAACCTTCCGCCTGAAAAGACAATAGCTCTTCTACCATAAAATCATCAGGACATGACTTTATTTTTCCATTGCTTTTTGGACCACCATAGACATACGGCCAAATAGGGATTTCTATTTTTTGATCTAAGGACATTGAAAAATCAGGTAAAAGGTAAAAGGTAAAAAACAAAAGCACCTACTGGCAAAACATTTTACCTTGAACCTCTAACCTGGTTTTGCTTCTATTAAAACAACCGCCTGAACAGCAATACCTTCTTTACGCCCCTCAAAACCCAAGTTCTCAGTAGTCGTTGCTTTAACATTAATGAAGTCAATATCAACTGACAAGTCTTTCGCAATATTGTTACACATTGCTACAATATGAGGTGCCATTTTAGGTGCCTGAGCAATAATGGTAATATCTGCATTGACCAGTTTATAGCCTTTTTCTTGCACAATGCCATAAACATGGCGCAATAAAACGCGGCTATCTGCGCCTTTGAATTCAGGGTCAGTATCAGGAAAATGTTTACCAATATCACCTAAGGCAGCGGCACCCAATAATGCATCAGATAATGCATGTAAAACCACATCACCATCTGAATGCGCTTCAAGGCCTTTTTCATAATCAATGGTCACACCACCTAGTATGACTTTGCCTTCATCAATAAAACGATGAACATCATAACCTTGGCCAATTCTAATCATTTTGTTTTTCCAATTTTTGTTGCTGCATGTAAAATTGAGCCAGCGCCAAATCTTCAGGCCGGGTGATTTTAATATTATCTGGACAACCCGCTACAATTTTAGGCTGTAAACCCTGCATTTCCAGAGCACTGGCTTCATCGGTGATTGCCGGATTGCCCTCAGCCTCTTGCAGAGCCTGTTTTAACATGCCATATCGAAACATCTGAGGCGTTAAAGCTCGCCATATTCCGGTTCTATCAATGGTTTTTGTAATACTATTTCCCGATACGTTTTTCAAGGTATCGTGTGAAGACAATGCCAGAATACCCCCCACATCATCGTACTTTAACTCATTAATAAGATGCATAATATCAGAGCATCTTAAGCAGGGCCTTGCGGCATCATGCACTAACACCCAATCATTATCAGCTGCTTGTTTTCGTAATGATTTTAATGCTGACAAAACTGAATCCGCCCTTTCTTTACCGCCTGCCGCTGTAATTATTTTTTCATGACGACTGCATTCTAATTCGGGCCAATAAGGATCTTCTTTGGAAATGGCTACGGCTATAGCAGAAAAAACCTCCGCTTGTAATAAACGGCTCAAGGTTTGTTCTAATACCGTTTTTCCTGCTAAAAAAAGATATTGCTTGGGTTTGTCCGCCTGCATTCGTTTACCCACGCCTGCGGCCGGGACAATCGCCCAATATTTTGTAGCCTCTGTCATATTTATTAGATCAGGTGAGTTGATGAAATACCGTTATTCAATAATCTGAAAGAAAGTTTCATTTTCTTTGATCATCCCTAATTCATAACGCGCCCTTTCCTCTATCGCTTCCTCACCTCTTCGCAAATCCTCAACTTCTGCATAGAGCTTTTCGTTACGCTCTTTTATTAACCGGGCTTCATTTTTAAGATTATCTAGTCGTAGTTGATATTCGTTAACCTGAGAGATATTACCGTCACCAAACCATAGACGGTATTGTAATTGAAAAATCAGTAGAATAAGAAGGGTGATAAGAATTTTGGAAACATTCATAACTTACTATTTCCAATACTCTGCATGGAAATTCATGAAAGGGCTCTGTATTCTATGACGCAGAGCGTCACAAACTGCATTCCCACGCAGAGCATGGGAACGAGAATCTTGTGCGAGACGGGGGTTGTAGCCCCGTCTCTACTGTTTCAAACACCTCAATAAACCCTTGTCGATAGTATGGATAGTACACTATTCATGTTAGCTAACTTCCCGCTCGTACAAAATGTTTGAGCCGGGGTTAGAAACCCCGGCTCGCTTTGATTTACAACATTTTAAAGGCACTACGTCCTGCATAAACAGCATTTTCGCCCAATTCGTCTTCAATTTTCATTAAGCGATTGTATTTAGCAATACGATCTGAACGACTTAAAGAACCTGTTTTAATCTGACCGGTGCCCGTAGCTACGACTAAATCAGCAATGGTAGTATCTTCGGTTTCTCCTGAACGATGTGATACCACTGCACTGTAACCCGCTTCTGAAGCCATGTTAATAGCGGCTAATGTTTCGGTTAAAGTACCAATTTGATTGACTTTAATCAGGATAGAATTGGCAATGCCTTTGTCAATACCTTCTTTTAAGATAGCCGGATTGGTCACGAACAAATCATCACCGACCAGTTGAATTTTATCGGCCAGTTTTTCAGTGTGAATCTTCCAGCCGTCCCAGTCATTCTCATCCAGACCATCTTCAATAGAAATAATCGGGTATTTTTCTACCCAGTCTACAAAGAAATCGGTCATTTCTTCTGAACTTAAACTTTTTCCTTCTGCGGCTAATACATACTTGCCATCCTTATAATATTCAGAGGCTGCCGCATCCATACCCAGATAAATATCTTCACCGGCTTTATAGCCCGCCAATTCAATGGCTTCCAGAATGACTTCAATAGCTTCTTCATTAGAAGATAAATTCGGTGCAAAGCCGCCCTCATCACCCACTGTAGTTGCCAAGCCTTTGCTTTTTAATACTTTCGCTAAATTATGGAATACTTCGGCACCATAACGAATGGCCTCACGGAAAGTAGGCGCACCCACAGGTAAAATCATAAACTCTTGTAAATCTACGCTATTATCAGCATGTGACCCACCATTGATAATATTCATCATGGGCACAGGTAAAATAAATTTTCCACTGGTATTTAAATAGCGATATAAAGGAATTCCGCCTTCTTTCGCTGCTGCATGTGCGGCTGCCATAGAAACGCCTAATATAGCATTAGCACCCAGATTGGCTTTATTGTCTGTGCCGTCCAGGTCAATCATTTTTTGATCTAATGCCACTTGATCGGTTGCATCCATACCAATAATAGCGTCTCTAATAGTGGTGTTTACATTTTCTACTGCTTTTAAAACACCTTTTCCCAAATAGCGTGATTTATCGCCATCTCTTAATTCTATTGCTTCTCTTTCACCGGTTGATGCACCTGATGGCACCATTGCAGTCCCTGTTACCCCTGATGCTAAAAAAACATCCACTGCAACCGTTGGATTACCCCGTGAATCAAGAACTTCACTTGCTTTAACGCCAATAATTCTAGCCATAATTTCCTCTATAAAGTTGTTTCTATCAGGCTCTTTGCTTTTACCGCCTGATCAATAGTTACTAAAGTTTCCAATAATTCTTTCATTCTGTGTAAAGGCCATGAATTTGGCCCATCGCTTAACGCTTCTTCTGGTTTTGGGTGAGATTCCATAAATAAGCCCGAAATACCTACCGCTATTGCAGCTCTTGCTAATACTGATACATGTTCACGCTGTCCATCTGAACAAGTTCCTTTTCCGCCCGGTAGCTGTACTGAATGAGTAGCATCAAATACCACAGGACAATCGGTTTTTCGCATTTCAGCCAGGCTGCGCATATCTGAAACCAGATTATTATAACCAAAGGATACACCGCGCTCACAAACCATAATCTGTTGATTCCCCGTAGCTTTTGCTTTATTAGCTACATGCACCATATCCCACGGCGCTAAAAACTGCCCCTTTTTTATATTAACCGGGATGCCTTGCTTAGCCACATTCTGAATAAAATTAGTTTGTCTGGATAAAAATGCGGGAGTTTGCATAATATCAACCACCGATGCCACCTCACTTAGTGGGGTATCTTCGTGCACATCGGTTAATACCGGAACGCCTATTTGATCTTTTACTTTCTGTAAAATTTGCAAGCCTTTTTCTACGCCTGGTCCACGAAAACTTTGGTGCGATGAACGATTAGCCTTGTCAAATGATGATTTATACACAAAAGGTATATTTAATTCATCACAAATTTCTTTCAGTGTACCGGCTGTATCTAATGCCATCTGTTCACTTTCTATGACACAAGGCCCTGCTATCAAAAAGAAAGGCTGATCCAGTCCTGCTTCAAATCCACATAATTTCATTATTGTTCGCCTTTTTTAAACTGTGCTGCTGCTTCAACAAACCCAGAAAACAAAGGATGTCCTTTGCGCGGTGTCGAAGTAAATTCCGGATGAAATTGACAGGCCAGAAACCAGGGATGATCCGCAATTTCTATAAATTCGACTAAACGCCCATCCATTGATTTGCCAGAAAAAGTTAAACCTGCTTTTTCTAATGGTTCTATATATTTATTATTGAATTCATAGCGATGCCTATGGCGCTCTGTAATCACATCTTTTTGATATAATTTATGTGCTAATGAATCAGGCTGCAAGCGGCACTTTTGAGCACCTAAACGCATGGTACCGCCTAAATCAGAGTCTTCATTGCGTGTTTCTAATTGCCCTTCTTCATCCATCCATTCCGTTATCAAAGCAATGACTGGATGAGGAGAACTCGGTAAAAATTCAGTACTGTGCGCACCTTCCAGACCCACCACATTTCTGGCAAACTCTATCACCGCAGACTGCATGCCTAAACAAATCCCTAAATAAGGTACTTTGTTTTCACGAGCATAACGCACTGTTGCTACTTTACCCTCAAAACCTCGTTCACCAAAACCGCCAGGCACTAAAATGGCATCCAATTCGCCTAACAATGAAATACCTTCATCTTC
>CAZDMC010000147.1:0-386 GCA_964506335.1 uncultured Methylomarinum sp.
TTTCACACACTTAAAACTGAATTGATACGCCATGATCAATATCTAACGAGAGAAGAGGCAACACGAGCTATATTCGAATATATTGAAGTCTTTTATAATCGAGAAAGAATTCATTCAGCTAATGATTATTTATCGCCTGTTGATTACGAATTAGAACAAATAACCGCTTAAATAGTTGTCCGGTAAAGTGTTGACACATCAGTATTGAGAAAGGATGGTGATTGTTGCTACTTTCATGCACGCTCCTGGTTTCTCATGTTTTTTAAGTTGACTAAGGAATGTTTTTTCTGCTTTAAAGGTACTAAATTCAGGGGGATGTTGTTTTTTTGTAAACAATTTATGTTTTTTAATGAACTTGTGTGGTAATCTGCTAGTATTAGAGTTAT